>JAPLMG010000014.1 GCA_026387165.1 Candidatus Omnitrophota bacterium | reverse complement strand
GAGTCGCGTAAACCGTTCGTGGAGGGCTTTGTAGTTAAGGAATATTCTAAAATAACGAGCAACTGGCGTAGCCTTAAGACGTTGGGTAGCTATCTGAACGAGAACGGCATAGTAGGAATTGAGGGCGTTGACACGCGCTCTCTCACGCTTCATATAAGAGAGGCGGGTACCTTGAAGGCGGTTCTCTCCACAATAGACCAGGACGAAAATAGCCTCATAGAAAAGGCGAAAAGATCTCCCGGCCTTGTCGGCGTAGACCTCGTCAAGGAAGTGACGCTCGCAAAGAATTATGAATGGAATAAGAAGGGTAGATACAAAGTGGCCGTGGTCGACTGCGGCGTAAAATTTAATATATTAAGAGAGCTCGTGAAGAATGATTGCCGCGTAACTGTTGTAAGCGCAACGACGACGGCCAAAGATATCTTGAGCCATAAGCCCGACGGCGTCCTTCTATCAAACGGCCCAGGGGACCCGGCGGCACTGTCTTATATAGTTAAAACCACCCAAGAATTAATAGGAAAAGTCTCTATATTCGGTATATGCCTCGGCCACCAGATGCTTGGCCAGGCTTTCGGCGGCAAAACATACAAGCTGAAATTCGGCCATCACGGCGGGAACCAGCCCGTTAAAGACCTGAAGACCGGCAAAGTGGCCATAACGGTGCAGAATCACGGCTTCTGCGTAGATATAGATACTCTCGATAAAAAAAATGTCGAGATAACTCACATGGACCTGAATGATAAGACGCTTGAGGGGATGAAACATAAGAAGCTTCCGATATTCTCTGTACAATTTCACCCGGAATCGGCTCCCGGCCCGAATGACGCCGAATATCTATTTGGAAGATTTGTTGAAATAATGAGGAAATAGAACGCCCCCTCACCTTAATCCTCTCCCCCTAAAGGGGGAGAGGAAATAGTGAGAATAAGAATCCCCTCTCCCCCCGCAGGGGGAGAGGGATAGGGTGAGGGGAAAGAATAACGACACACATTATGCCAAAGCGAAAAGACATCAAATCAATACTGATAATAGGATCCGGCCCGATAGTCATAGGCCAGGCCTGCGAATTCGACTACTCCGGTTCCCAGGCCTGTAAAGTTTTAAGGCAGGACGGCTGTAAGATAATTCTCGTCAATTCAAATCCCGCCACAATAATGACGGATCCCGATATGGCCGATAGGACTTATATAGAGCCGATAACCGTGGAAGTAATAGAAAAGATAATAGAGATCGAGAGGCCTGACGCCCTCCTACCCACGCTGGGCGGGCAGACAGCCCTGAACGCCACGATAGGCCTTGCTGAAAAAGGAATATTAAAAAAATATAAAGTGGAAACCATAGGGGCGAACATAAAGGCGATCAAGAAAGGCGAGGATAGGCGATTATTTAAAGAGGCTATGCAAAAGATAGGGCTCGATCTGCCAAGAAGCGACAAAGCCTACAACTTGAAAGAGGCGCTCTCTGCCGCAGAAATGATAGGCTTTCCCCTGATCATAAGGCCGAGCTTCACTCTGGGCGGTACGGGCGGAAGCGTCGCGTATAATATGGAGGAATTTAAAACACGCGCAAAGATCGGCCTTAAGTCCAGCATGATCAGCGAGATCCTCATAGAAGAGTCCGTGATGGGCTGGAAAGAGTTTGAGCTTGAAGTCATGCGCGACCTCAAGGACAATGTTGTAATAATATGTTCAATAGAAAACTTTGACCCGATGGGCGTTCATACGGGCGACTCCATAACGGTGGCGCCGATACAAACACTGACCGATAAAGAGTATCAAGCGATGAGGAACGCCGCCATCGCCTGTATCAGAGAGATAGGGGTTGAGACCGGAGGCTCGAATATCCAATTCGCCGTCCATCCCGATACCGGAAGGATGGTAATCATAGAGATGAACCCGAGAGTTTCATGAAGTTCGGCATTGGCTTCCAAAGCGACCGGTTTCCCGATAGCGAAGATAGCCGCCAAGTTAGCCGTGGGATATACGCTGGATGAGATACCGAACGATATCACGAAAGAGACGCCCGCGTGCTTTGAGCCGTCCATAGACTATTGCGTGGTAAAGATACCGCGTTTCACATTTGAGAAGTTCCCACTGGCCGACCCCACACTGACGGTGTCGATGAAATCGGTAGGAGAAGCTATGTCGATAGGCAGGACATTCAAAGAGGCCCTGCAAAAGGGATTGCGTTCGCTCGAAATAAAGAAGAGCGGCCTCAAAAGTGTGCTATTCGGGGTTGCCCCTACGGGGCCTCGCAATGACGACGACATACTCAACACAATATACGAAAAATTGCGTATACCGAACGCGGAGAGGATCTTTTACATCGGCGATGCCGTTCGGGCAAATATTTCCATTGATAAGATATATGAGATGACAAGGATAGACAGATGGTTCCTGCACAATATAAAAGAGATAGTTGGGTTGGAAAAAGAGATAGTCAATTGTAAAGGCGATATAGGTATTGAGCTGCTTAAGACGGCAAAGCAATACGGATTCAGCGATCATCAGCTTGCTCAATTATTAGACAAAGATGAAGCCGCTATACACCAGATGAGGAGAAAGGCCGGCCTGATACCGGACTTCAAACTCGTCGACACATGCGCCGCCGAATTCCGGGCGCATACGCCTTACTACTACTCGACATACGATAAGGAATAACCGTAAACTTAGTGCACTCTTAGATGCACACCAGAAGCATGTTAAGATAAAAAAAGATAGCTATATTTTTGTTTACTTAACACTTTCATCATAGTACAATATACGAAAACTGGATACCAAAAGTAAGAAAGGCTTGTCAATCCGAAAGGGTTGCGTTTTTTTATTAATTTTTACTAATAGGAAATAAGTATTGTGAAAAAAAATCGTAGAGTTAGGCTTGTCGTATTTATCCTGTCAATAGCATTTTTATTCCAAAACGTCCTTCTTGCAGATCCTGGCATACAAACAACGCGGTTCAATCTACACAGCCTCCAGGTTCCAACAGTATTTCAGTCGATCAATAAGAACGCGCTGCATACCGATCTAAAATGCGCCATTTATGAGATATTCGCGGCCCGTAACTGGATCATGAGCCCGCGGGACTTCAGACGCCGTCTTCTTAAAACGGTGCACGTGGAAGAATTTGGCGACGTCGAAGTTGAAATGGACTTTAGCGGGCGTCTCCATGACCGTGAGTCAGGGCTTATTCTGGTCGACTGTGTTATCAATGCCGCGGGATCGATGCGATATTATAAGGCAAGCATAAATCCTGCGGATAAAGAGATTAAGATAGAAGAGGTTGAAGCAGTACGGGATTTAGGCATCGGAGTAAAAAATATAAATTTTGCGCCCCCTACGGTACCTTCCATCGAAAAATTCGACAAAACCCGCCCCGGCCGGAGTTTTATACTTGGGGTGAATCCGGGTTCGACCTCCACAAAGATCGCGATCGGGCAGGTCATCGACGGCGCGCTGCGGATATACGAGACAGAAGATATAAAAGTAACATATCCGAGCGCAGATCTTGATCTCGAGCAAAGATCGGCCCTGATGGCGGAGACGATCATAAAATATCTCTCGGAAAACAATATTCCTATTCAAGCCCTCGCGGCAGTCTGCGGCAGAGGCGGGATCATGCTTCCCAATAAAGGCGGGCTCATACGCGTTAATCACCGGGTGGGGGATAAGTGGGTATCGGATAAAAAGATGCTCGCGGACCTTCTTAATGCCGACCTCGATCATGTTTCGAACATGGGCGCCATCATATCCGGCATAATAGCGGAAAAAGAGAATATCCCCGCGTTCGTTTTAGATCCAGTCGTAACCTACAATCTGTCGGATGAGGCATCCCTCGGAGGTATAAGGGGATTCGAGAGGCGCGGGCTTTATCACGCTCTTAATATTCACGCGGTTATAAGAGTTTTGGCCGGACAGCTTCTTGGAAAGAGCCGGAACATCAAGCCCGAACATTTAAATATAGCGGCGTGCCATATAGGCGGGGGTATTTCTGTGGCGGCGGCAATATATGAGACCGGATCCGGAGATATAAAAGCCGTGGATGTGAATAACGCCCTATTGGGAGAATCTCCGTTCAGCTCTGAAAGAGGCATCCCCCAGGCGGGCGAGCTGATAAGGTGGATATACGATCGCAGCGACAAACCGCTGGGTGAACTTCTAAGAGAATTTACTAAAAAAGCCGGGCTTCTCTCATATACAGGCACTAATAGGATCGAAAAATTGGAAGAGCTTATAACTGAAGGCCGTGGTATAAAATCGGATTTGGAGAGGCGGCCGGGAGGTAATTTTGAAATTGATAAAAGCATTATAAAGGATCTCACTAATGCAAGCGCAGAAAGGTTTGAGAAATTATTTCCTGCATGCGTAAACGATTTAACAAAAAAACTCTCTTTGAGAAACATTGATATTTCTCAGGATGATCTGGAAACTTTATTTAAGGCGGAAGTAGCCGATCTTGCCCTGCGCGGAATGGCGCTTCAGATAGCCAAAGCAATGAAAGGCATGACAGCGAATTTTACAGAGGACGGAGTCGATGCGTTTCTATTAACCGGCGGCGGATCCAAATCCGGTCTATTGGCCGGATATATAACAGAATATCTGGGGCGCGATACCCCTATTTATAAATATCCCGGATCGCTCGAGCAATGGGCGATGATTGAGAGGACAGGCGCTTATTTAAAAGGTGAAATAGGGTCGAACGATTACGAACCTCAGCCGCCATATCAGCTGCCGATCTTCCCAAAAAGTGCAGAGCAGGCAAAGCGGGCACCCGAAACACCTAAGCCTGCGAAAGGCGCATCACCGGAGAAAAGTTACACAGAAGAAGATCTCAGAGTGCTTGCTCCTAAAGGGGATGTGCCGTTTATTGAAAATGTAAGCGATATAGCAAAATACACCCGGACAGACGGTTCGGCAATAATAACTATAGGCAATCCCGATAAAGACTCTTTACGCGTGCTTCTATACGCCAGGAAGAATAACTACATCGGAGGCGCCATTCTCGTAGGAGATAAGCGTAAGATGCTCGACTTGTTTAAAGAGCTCCCGGATATCGATGAAGAGAGCATCCGCGCGATGAATTTCCGGATCGAAGAGATGCCCAGGCCCAAGGAGATGGATAGTTTAGCAATGGAAAAATACAACACCGCCATCTCAGACCGTACCGTTGATCTGGTATCCGAAGGGAAGGCCGGTATCATAATTAAGGGCCTGGTTGACAGTAAGATAATAATACGTTCCATTCTGACGAAGGCCCATGGCAGGTATGGATTCGTCAGCTCGATCGCTCTCGTGCAATTGCCGCCGGAAATTTATAACGGCAGGCTTATTTTTGTAACAGACCCGGGGATCAATACAAGGACCGACGATAGTAATAGGCAGGAGATAATAGAAGAGATCAGGAACGCCGTTAAGACAGCGCAGGAATGCGGCCGCAAAACGGTACGGGTGGCGCTGATCACCGCTGTGGAAAAAATTTCAGCAGCCATATCCTCGACAAGGCTCGCGCGAGAGATAGCGGATCTCCCATGGCCGGACAATATAAAGGTAAGCGGGCCGCTTTCCGTGGATTGCGCCCTCTCAATGGAATGCGCAAAAGGGAAAGGCGTTAACCTTGAGAAAGACCAGGTTGCCGGCCGGGCGGACGTCCTGGTATTCGTCGGCAAGGACGCTATCAATGGCGCCAATGCCCTTTATAAGATATTATCCGGATCCACTGAACCGGGTATGGCAGTTATAGTGACCGGCAAAGAGACTGTGCCTTTTGTGCTCATTTCGCGTACCGACCATGCAATAACAAAAATAAACAGCATACTCATAACGCTTCATAGCCGCAAAGTCGAGCGGCAAGGGATGATTACTTCTGAATCCGCGGCTGCGTCTGCAGCCGATGGCGAATTTGATGTATTGGACACTGTACATCTCGGCGATGGGTACACCGAGCAGATTTTAGGCCCGGCATCCGCGCGCGTAATGTACGAGAGGTTATCAGGCGATGAGAAAGCGAAGCGGCTTGGCGATGAGCGCAATTCCGAATACATAGTAGCGCAGAAAGACGGCATAACGGTCGGTCTTGCGGTGCGCTCGGCGCACGAACAAAAATTAATAGGCGTCGGCGGTAATGAAAAGGCTGCAAAAGAATTCGGCCGCGCGTTAATGGGATATTTGACTAAAACAGCGTTGGCGAATACGGACAGGCCTTATTCATACGAGGATATACCGCCCGACCTCTTAAGCGTTAACCCTGATGATCACCCGGCAAGCAGGTTGAACAGGACAAGCAATCTAACGCAAAATATAGCGCATATCGACGGCAAATGTATAAGCTGCCTGAGGTGCGTAAGGATTTGCCCGGATAACAGTATAATGATACGGCAGAGCGAAAGCGCAAAACCCGTAATAGTCGGAGTAAATCCGGACTACTGCAAAGGCTGCGGATTGTGCGTTAACGAGTGCCCGCTGCACGCTATTTCACTTACCGATAAAACGCCGCTTTTACCCGCAAGGCCATTCCTGTTTCCGGTAACGGCAGGAAAGCGCATTGAAGTGACGCAGGATCTTGCCGCCGCATGCAAGGATCCTGTTGAAGAAAAGGGGCGCGTGATATACGAGGATGATGAGATCCGCCAGGTAGAAATAGAAACGGGCCCGGATAGCCTTCTGTTTACATTCGCCAAATCCGACGATGGCGCAACATCCATGATCGCAATGCGAAGAAAGACCGTCGCCATCTACATCTCCAGGGAAAGCGACCGCGAGCTTGCGCAAAAGATCAGGAAGGCGGGATACAAGGTCGCGAATATTGCCGGAGAAGGCAAAACTACGGACGACGTGATATCGGAAATCGTCCAAAATAAGGACGAGATAGAAATTTTAATTACAGGCGACCCGGACAAAATGAGCGTAGAGCTCCAGAGGGCCTTTCTCAACAGGTTAAATATGGGTGTATTTTACCCGGGCCGGAAAACATATGAACCGATGCTGGACATTATTTTAGACGCATTCCTGCCGGCAAATGTAAAAGATCCCGCGGAATTTCTTACTCCGGGTAATCGCGCGTGCCAGGGGTGCGGTGAGATGATCATTACGAATACGGTATTCCGCACGCTAAGGATGCTGGGGATAAGGCCGATCAACGTTGATGTAGCATCCTGCCACTATGTTTGTCTGGGCCTGGACATAACTCAGCCCGCAACAAAAGTACCGTACATAGCGACCAATTTTGCCGGAGGACCGGCCGTAGCTTCAGGCATAGAAGCTTCTTTAAAATACCTTAAAAAAACCGGGAAATTACAGCCCGACGACAATAATTATGTTGTCACGCATCTGGGAGACGGCGCCGCATACGATATCGGGTTAGCGACTTTATCGGGGTGGATTGAAAGAGGCGGCAGGGGACTGGTAATAGTGCACGACAACAGCATGTACGGCAATACGGGCGGGCAGCGCTCGAGCGCTACACCCGAAGGGGCGATGACGACAACTACGACGGATACTTCGGGTAAACTCGAAGGCCGCAAGGACCTGGTCGAGATAATCGCCGCTCACGGTAAAAACGCCTATGTGGCATATGCGTCGATTTCGAACCTTCCGGATCTTGAAAAAAAGGTCAAGGAGGCCGCTGCTCATAAAGGCCCGTCTGTAATAATTGTATACTCATCATGCCCGACAGGCCACGGTTACGATTCGTCCGATTCGGTAAAAGTCGCGAAAGCCGCTGTAACTACCGGCGAATGGCTGTTATATGAAGTGAAAAATGGTGTTTACGGGATTAATTATGATATCGGAGAAATACTTAATGATGCCGAAAAGCATAAGGAAGCTCTGACGGGCTATTATAAGATGCAGAAACGGTACGCTCATCTGTTCGCAAAAGACGGGGATCTTACTGCCGAAGGAGCTCTTTTTGTAGAGAGGCGCGCGATCCAGATCCGGGAGCAGTTCGCGAGGCTGAAATATTTAGCGGCAATGCCTGCGCAGCAAGCACAGACCCATAAAGCCGGAGTTCCGGTATCCGAGCCGCGCGAAACAGTTCAAGCAGGAGAGGTGAAATTTAATAATAATATTTCGAAAAAGAATACAGCAACGCTCGGCTCATACGAGATAGGGATAAGGTGGGACGGCAGAGGAGGGCAGGGGGCTGTAACGGCATCCGACATATTGGCCGACCTGACATATTGGACTATGGGGCTCATTCCTATGGCATTTCCTCAGTTTGGCCCGGAGCGCGCGGGGGCTCCCGTAACCGCGTTCAACAGGGCCAGCCCGGCTAAGATTCGCAATCACAGCCAGCTCGATAAAATCGACGTAAGCGTTATTCTCGACGTTACGCTGAATATAGCTGATTGTATAATGAATTTAAGCGAAGACGGAGTGATCATCGTCAATACATCCATGACGCCCAAAGAATTCAGAAAAAAACATAGCATAATCGGAAGAAAAATTTACACGCTTGACGCCAGGCGGATAAACAAAAAATTCATAAATCTATCCATGCTGGGCGCGGTGATAAAGAGCTTCGAACATTTCGGATTGACTTATGAAAAAACAGATCTTGAGCGGGCGCTTAAGAGTGCGATCTACAGACAGTTTAAAACGAAGCCGGGAGTCGAAAGAATAGTTCAATTAAATGCCCGGATGTTTGAAAGCGGCATGAACGAGACGAGGGAAGAAGAGGCCGGCCTGTTATGGAATAATCCGGGAAACCGGGCATCGGAAACCGCCGGCCAGATATTCGACAGCGCGATCGAAAAAGAGATCGTTGACGGAAACGAAGCGGTCATAGAGGCCGTGCGGCAGCTTAATCCGGCTGTATTCCCGCTCTATCCCATTACCCCCGCTACGAAAGTCGGTGAGGGCGTAGCTGAGCTTGTCAAAAGCGGGGAGATCGATACCGTATACATTCCCGCCGACAGCGAACATTCGGTCGCCAACGCTCTTTTAGGCGCGGCTCAAAGCGGCGTATTCTCCATGAGCGCCACCTCCTCACAGGGATTGATATATATGCATGAGGTTTTGCCTTACCTGTCAGGCATGGGAAGCGCGGTATTATTGAACGTGGCTTCACGCGCGATCGCGGCTCCGATAAATATACATGCCGACCATGGTGACGTTATGGCGGTTTCAGATTCGGGATGGATAGAGCTTTTCGCCAGAAACGCCCAGGAGGTCTATGATTTCAATATTATCGGCCGGGTCCTGACCGAAAGAACGCGCGTCCCCGTCATGGTCATTTATGACGGGTTTATTACGAGCCACACCAAGGAGGTTATTTGTAAATTAGATGACAAAACAGTCGATGGTTTTGTCGGCGGATATAAGGCCGATTCATCGCTGGTAATTGATAATTTTATGCGCGGATCCATATCAATGCCTGATAAATTTTCCGAACATAAGAGGGATCAGGCGGTAAAAATGGGGCGCGCCGCTCTTGTGTTCGATGCGTTATGCGATGACTTCGCGCGTTTTTCCGGCAGGCAATATTCAAGCGTTCAAGGATATAAACTCGAAGACGCGGATATTATCATAGTCTCCATGGCCTCTACCGCTGAAACAGCCGAAATAGCCGTTGATAACATGAGAGGACAGGGCGTCAAGGCCGGTTCTCTTTGCATCTTTTCGTATTGTCCATTCCCTTACGATAAGATCAGGGGGTTGTTAAAAGGTAAAAATGTTGTGGTGACGCTGGATAGAGTTGAGGAGATCGGAACCCTGGGGCCGCTCTATAAGGAGATCAATATATGCCTGGACAGGGATACTATTTCAAGAGACCTTATATGCGGCCGCGGCGGCAGGGATATAAAACCCCGTGATCTTGAGAAAATTTTTCGGGAAGGGCTTTTACTGCAGAGTTCATATCTTAAGAATAATGCCGATACGATGGCTGTAAACGCCGTCCTCAACGATCAGAAGAACCCGATTACAGGGGAAATAATACGGCTGATCGGAGAGATAGTAAATGCCGAGGTCAGGGACGAGGGGCCGGGCGGGATCGGAACGCCTGTACGGGAAATCGCGCAAAAAAAACTCCATCTCCTGAGAAATATGCGCTATGCGGAATTTCTCGGCACAAAGGGATATCCAGATGTGCGGGAAAAATATAATACCACGGAAAAAAGCATGCGCATCATCGAACTTCTCGAGCGCGAGAGGGCTGACAGGAGCGCGCTGATCAACGGAACGGATACCGCTAAGGGGAGACATGACGCGACAATCACGAAAATGCTTAGACAGGAAGAACCGCCTTCGCGGGAGATAAATACAAATACTGCTCAACAGCCCGGCGCGCCTCGACACTACCTGCGCGACATCTCGGATGAAGAGGCGCTTATCGGCAATCTTATAGAAGCAGCGATATCGATACTCATTTCCGGCAAAAAGCTCACCCTGGTATTCGACCGGAATCTTCAGGGCCTTAACAATGGGCGGCTTTCTATTCTTCTGCGAAAACTGGACGCGTTAAAGGGCAGGAAGGACTTCGCGAAATATTTATCCAATCTCGCCATAATTACGACCGCTCTCGACAACCTGCCGGATGAGCTTAAGAAAAGGGAAATAGATTTAATCGATGCGGACCACAACGCGGTATTTGTTTTTACTCCCGGCGCGGCCGATATACGCTTGTCAGGCCCGGCAATGCAAACCGTAGCAATTAATGAGGTAGAGGAATTTGACGCCAGGGCTTATTATTATCCTCTCTTTGAAGTGGTAACGTTTTCATTGGTTAAATATGTAAAAGGTTATGCCAGCGAAGATATTTACAAAATTCTCGGGGATTATAACATAGATCTGAAGTCTCTGAATATCGAAAGCATCGCCGACGGCAAAAACGGAGAGTTCCTTATATTCAGCCTGCTCCCGAAAAGCGAGCGTATCATGATAACGCAAAATAATGAGCGGGAGGCCCGCTTGCTGACGGCCATCGATTCCTCCGCTTGATCCTGTTTCCTGCAGAACTATAAGCCAGAACTTTATTGCAATCACTATGGTTTCGTAGTAAAATGTTTTCATCGTGCGAAAATATTTTATCTGTGCCACTATAGTTTTATTCTTATTATCCTCCTTTAAAACTTACGCCGCGCCTACGGACGGGACAAATATACCGTATAAAGACAAATATATAACCGGATATCAGAATAATGCGATCTTCAAACATGACCTGGCGGATTCTTACGGAAACGTCAGGAGCTTTCAGAACTATTACACGCTCTCCTACGGAGTTTTTGACTGGCTCACCCTGGACGGAAAGATAGGATTCGGCAATGTAAGAGAGAAGGGCGGGGTCCACCCTAAAGTCATGCACAACTACGGCTTCGCAGGAGGATACGGATTCAGGTTAAGGGTTATGGATGATGCCGCAAATAAGGTGCG
>JAPLMG010000033.1 GCA_026387165.1 Candidatus Omnitrophota bacterium | reverse complement strand
TTATGACAATCTTATGAAGTGGTTTGAAGTCCGCAAAATCCCCTGGGAATCTTTGGGCATTGGGAAGGCAAAGACGCGAGAGGCCGCCGTTTGGCTAAAGAGAATCACCGCGGCGGCAAGACAACTAGCCGCCAAACATCAATCCGACAAAGTTTTGTTCTCTGATATTAGAGCTGCATTGAATATGAAACCGTCGGCCTTCTCAAATTGTCTAAGAAGACTAAGAGAAAAAGGTATTTATTTTGAAGATGAAATGAGGAAGATAGGCAGCACTATAATTCATTTACAGTCCACAGGAAGCCCAAAATCTTTGCGCTCAAAAGAACTGCGCCTTAAGAGAGCGGTGAAACCGGCTGCGCAGCCGGCCAAAACAGCGGCAGAATCGGAGCAAATCAAGCCGGTAAAAGCAAAACCGGTTCCCGCAATGGACGACAAGTTTAAATCCTTGAGGATTAAACCATTGCTGAGAATCGATTACTTGCAAATCTATAATGAATTCAAGAAGCTGATCTATAAGGAGACAGGTAAAAGCGCAAAACTTACCGATATTCTTAATTATGCGGTGAAGGCCAAAGACTGGCAATTTGTATTTACTGTGATCCAAAGAATAGAAAATAGTACTATGAAATTAAACCGCGATGATAGATCCTGCGTGGATGACGCCAAGGATGCTGTAATTGCCGCCAATTTGGAGGGCAAGCCCGAAGATCGCGGCCCTTATCCAGACAAGCCATCTAAGGGCGCCGGCCAGTTTGGCGCCGTGCAGATCGGCGATATGCGGTCTCCCGATGAATCTTCCCGAAATGGCGCGCCCCAGGCCGCGCCGGCGGCACAGCCTCAGGGAGAACCGGAGGCGGCTGCCTGCTATTCAATAACAGACATGGGCGAGTATAAGCAGATCCTTATAAGCGCTTCGCCGGTTGAAGGCGCGACACTCGAGGAGCAGGGCGCGGAGCTTCTTTCAAATATCGATAGGATTTTAGCGGAGAACGGCTGCGGCAGGGATTCGGTGGTGAAACAGGTCGTATTCCTGAAAGATTTTTCCGATAGGAAGAAATGCGAAGAGATCATGGGAAAACATTACGTGCGCGGTCCGCCGCCCGCGACAAGCTATATACACCAGCCGCCGATCAACGGCAAATCCATCTCCATAGAGATAACGGCGATCCCGAAGCAATATATAGAAAGGGTAAATAGCAATCTTACGATCGTAGAGCAGGGCGGCATGCGATGGGCCCATGTGGCAGGCGTAGAGACGGATGCCGGCATAGAAGACACATATGAGCAGTCCCTCAACATATTTCTTAAGATGCAGCGCCTTCTGGAAGCGAACGGATTCAAATTCGACCAGGTCGTCAGGACATGGATCTATGTAAATAATATTTTAGGTGATGACAAAAATCGGCAGAGATACCAGCTCCTTAATGATGCCAGAAGGTTATTCTTCGAGACAGGCAATGGCGGAAAACCGATAATGTTCGCGGACGCGCGGCCGCCGGCGTCTACAGGTATAGGAATGTTAAACGGAAACATCGTAATGGAATGTCTCGCCCTGGACAGTAAAGGTAAGCACCCCCGGATCCTGCCTATTGAGAATCCTGAGCAGACAAGCGCGTTTCTATATTCCGACAAGGTTTTGAAGGCTGGCGTAAGTCCGAAGAAAAAAGCTCCGCCTCTCTTCTCGCGCGGCATGGCCGTAATCTCAGGCGGTTTTCAGACCATATTGATATCGGGCACAGCTTCGGTTAAAGGCGAAAAGCCGGTTCATCCGGGAGACGTGGAAAAGCAGACCGAAACCATGATAGAAAATGTGGGGCTGGTCTTAGGCCAGGTTGGAGCGACGATCAGGGATATTCCCCAGCTGAGAGTCTATATAAAGAACATACCCGATTATGAAAAGGTAAAAAATATAGTTGAGGCGAAATTCCCGGACGTACCATGCGTATTTGTGCACGCCGATGTCTGCAGGACCGAGTGGCTGGTCGAGATGGAAGCGATCGCCTATTCGGCAAAGCAATCTCCAGCGCCGGACTTTTCGGACCGTTATTTAAAATTAGAAAGATTTTTAGCAAAGCATGGTTTTGCTTATGGCATTACAACCGACGGGTCGGCGCATTGGCCCACGCCGCCGGAGGCTCTCTGCGCGATATTCGATATATTGAAGGAGAGATACGGTGATTTAAAGGGCAGGCATTTCTTTGATTTCGGCGCAGGGGATCTTAGGGCTTCGCTAGCCGCTGTTTATCTCTATGGTATGGATGCCGCGGCATGCGAAAAAGATAAGATAGTCCGGGGCAAAGCGTTAAGAGTATTGCGATCGGCCGAAAAAGAAGGCTTTGCGGGCAATGATAACCCGGATCTTTTACCCGCCGAAGACGCGTTGGACGAGAACTGGGATAGACATGACTTCGTATTTTTCTTCTACACGCATCCATCGGATAAAAAGGAAGCTGAGGATTTTCGCGCGAAGCTTCAGGATAAAATGAATAATATGAGGACAGGAACCGTCGCGGCGCTCCTCTTCACAGGCGATGAAATGGCTTTAGGGTTTAATAAATTTCCAAATCTTCATGATGAATTGTCCGGCCCGATACAAATATCGGACATGCATGATGGGCTTTATCTTCAGCTTTATCAGGCTCCTTCCGCAATCGCTGGCGCTGCCGCGCCGCAAAGCATGCGCATAGCGAAACCCGGCGAAACGCCGCCGAAGAGCGCGTTCGAGCCCGGCAGCGATCTGGGCAAGCGCTGGCTCAAACAACCGCCGGAGGATAAGCGCAAGCCCGGTAACCAGGATGGGGAACCAGCAAAGATCACTCCGAAACAGATCAAAAGAGGGATATTGATCAGAAAGGTAATTAAGAAAATAGAAGAGAGCGGCAAAAATCCGACTTTCAAAAGAATAACCGACGTGATCGCGGAATTAGCAAAGAATCGCGCTGGTATCGAACCGCTGAGTAAAACCCAAGTAATCATTTCATTAAGGGCCAACGGGATCCGGCTAAAAAGTAGACTTATTGATGATGAAGCAAGGATCGCGCAGATAAAAAGAATCACCGCCGACTTTCTCACACGGCATAATAGAAAACCGCTGTTGCAGGAAGTCGCGGATTTAATGAATGCGGAAAGCCGCTTTGAAGAGGTTAATTATGACAATCTTATGAAGTGGTTTGAAGTCCGCAAAATCCCCTGGGAATCTTTGGGCATTGGTAAACGTGAGCGGGGACCTGATGTTCAGCTAAAGAGAATTATCGCGGCGGTAAAAGAGTTAGCCGCCAGGAATCGATCCGATAAAGTTTTGTTATCTGATATCAGGGCCGCATTGAAGATGAAACCATCGGCATTCTCAAATTGCCTAAGACGGCTAAGAGAAAAAGGTATTGATTTTAAAGATGAAATGAAGAGGATAGGTATCAATATAATTTATTCACAGTCCACGGAAAGGCAGGGATCTTTCCGTTCAAAAAAACTGCGCCTTAAGAGAACGGTGAAACCGGCTGCGCAGCCGGCCAAAACAGCGGCAGCCCCGCCGGCGAAAGCCAAACCGGTGAAAGCAGAGCCGGCGGCAATAAAGCCGGCCGAAACAAAGCCGGTGGAAATAAAGCCAGTCGAAACAAAACCGGGCCCCACAATGGACGACAAGTTTAAAACCTTGAGGATTAAACCACTGCCGAAGATCTATTACTTAGAAACCTATGATTTATACAGGATGCTGATCGATAGCCCAAGGTTTATCGATATTCTTAATTATGCGGTAAAAATCCACGACTGGCATTTTGTATTTACCATGATCCAAAAAATAGAGGCCGGCGGCAGGGAGTTGACAAGCGATGATAAAGCCTGCGTAGCCAAGGCCAAAGAGGCTTTGATCGCCGCCACTGACGGCGCCGGCCAGTTCGGCGTCGTGCAGACGGGCGATATACCCTTATCCGATTACGATGGATCATCAGGAAATGATACGGATCCAGCCGTGTCGTCCTCGGATGCGCCATCCCCGGCCGAGTCGTCTCAAGCATCCCCGGGAAAAACTGGGGACGGTCCGGTTAGAATAAAAAATACACGTACCACACATGCAGATGACAAGAGACGTGTCAGGATGTCCAGCATATTGAGAGGAAAGGGGATGGAGCGCGTTCCATTGTTTGTTAAGGACACAATGTCTGATATGCCGGAATTGCTTTACGTTCTTGTCGTAAACTTTTTATTGCTTTTTTCTGATTTTGTAGAAATAGAAGTCATTTCATCGGCGGAGAATAGGCATGCGGTTGTTAAGATAATCTGCCGTAAGGATGAGGATTCCCGGGAGTTTGAATTTGAGTTAGATTACAGCGCATATTTAAATTTGAAAAAAGAAATAGAGCGGAGGCTTGGCGGGAGGGAAGAGGCAATAATAGTAAAACATTATGGAATACCGCTTTATTTAAAATTGGGATCAGAAGGAAGTATCAACATAGCAGGCATATCTTCTCTAACCAGCGCGCTCATAGAAAATTTAACCAAGCGAAAGCGTGTATGGAAAAGGCGGGCAGTCTTACAAAAAATCGTGACTGCAGAAAAAAGCGAACTGCGCATCGCAAGGCCCGACGAAACACGGGGACTGCCCGGATCGCCCAATCGCGTCTCCGTTATATTCGCAGCCGAGTTCGGTGATCCTTTCGCGCCGCTGGCGGTTGCGCAGCTTCTGGGCCGCCACCCGCGGCTCGATAAAGGATTTGGCCCCGCAGGCACGTATGGGGCATATTTTTCAGACAGACGAGGCATTACGGTGTCCCCGGAATTTTCGGGATCAGATGATATCTGGCGCCTGCCGAAGTCAGGCGACAGCGTAGCCGATATTGTGCAGGAAGCGTATAAATGTTTTGGGCGCAGGCAGTGGACCATAGATGAACTAAGGCGCGAAAGTAGATTGATAAAGAGCGTGCCGGATACGGTTACGATAGACAAAGTAGCAAGAGCCGTCAGCATGTATCTGGTCGAACCGGTAAATATAGGAGGAAATTCATTCAGGCTGTCCGCGAAAGGATTGAATATCGCAGGGTTGCTTCCAAGGGAAAAAGAAGTGAGCGCGCTTATTAACCGCGCGGATCAATATGATAAGCTTGGGGCTCGAGTTGAGGCGAAGATTGAAAGAGAGAAAGCGGCGCGCTTATTGGCCGCTTTGGGCAGACGTTATTATTATCTGGAGAACTATATAAACAGTACCTTATGCCGGGAGCTATACGGGCAGATAAACGAGAGTATAAAAAAATTCAGATATGCCTCCAAGGCATTTTTATTAGCTGGCCGTAGCTACGAAAAAATGGCAATGTACGGCATGGCTGCCGAATGTTACGAAAGATCCGCCATGAATCGCCAACGTACCGGAGAGCAGGACAAAATAAAAAATCCGGAATCGGCGATAATATGGGCGCTGGCAGCCAATTCATACAGGAAGGCGGAGATGAAAAAAGAAGCGGCGGACTGCGAAAGAAGGGTCGGCGAGCTTCGAAACAGTACGCCGAAAGCGGAATTTGCCGCCACCGAGCCCGCCGCTGTGTCGAAGCTTTCTTATGGTGATAGAAAAGCGCCTGATAGCACTAAGATCGGGCCGGATGAGGCGAGATATTTCGTCCAGCCTGCGAAGGATACGGATGAGGCAGGCAGAAAACGTAGGCGATTATCGCGCGCACGCGCTATAGCGCCGGCGCAAGACCCCGAAGGCAAAGTTACGGATGGCGTAAATATAAGGGTTCCGGCTGTGAAAGCGCCAAAGACGCCTCGCGTTAAGAGAGAAGCCCCGGATGAATCCCCTGAAAAGGAAGACCCATACTTAAGCCCGGGAACACTCCAAGTCAATATACCGCCATTTATAACAGGAACCCCGGCTCGTCCTGCGAATCTTTCGCGCGAAATCATTAGAAATATCCGGTCTTACCTTGACCAGCTAGATGAGTCCGTAGCTAGCAGCGATCTGTACGGCAGCCTGCTCGATCTAGGCATATTAGAGGGCGTAACTTATGAAAGATTTCTTGCGGCTGTTCGCGACATAGGCCATCCGAAATTGATACAGGGAGAACGGCCGCCTGCCGCAAATTATTTGGATTGGGGCTCGGTTTATAGGATCGTGCCTGATTATGAGAAAAATCATGCCGGTATAAGATTGACGCTCAAGCAGGAACAGGAGCTTGGAAAAGAGAAAGACAAAGGTAACGCCGCTGCCTGGCACGCCTTATATTATCTCAACAGACAGCTTCCGTATGCCATGATCAGGACGCAGTTACCCCGGATCAAAGATACAGCGATAGATCCGGGAGATCTTTTAAGCGCAGGTATTTCAGCTCTAGACCGCGCAGTGACTAAATATGATTGGAGTAGGGGCTTTAAATTTTCCACATACGCTTGTGACGCTATCGATAATGCATATAACAGGTACATCGAACAAGGCACGCGTAGAGAAAAGAAGAGGATTAGCAATCCGGAAGATTCTTCGGCGGCAAGCGCTATATGGGATCGCTTTGCTTCATTATTGGAAAGTTCAAAAGAGCGGCCGGGGATCGTTGACATAGGGCAATTGTCGCGCCTATTGACAAGTCTTGGGGGTTTAGAGAGAAGAGTTGCCGAGCTTAGGTTTGGGTTTGTGCCGCCGAGTGAAGAAGAATGGAGATCTTTACATTCAATATTCCCGGAACTTGCCAGGAATTCAGATACCGGTTGGCCTGTCGGTAAAAAGAGCCTTACGCTTCGTCAAACCGGCGTTATTATAGGGTTGAGTAATGAGAAAATAAGGCAAGCAGAAAAATCAGCTTTAAGCAAATTAAGAGAGAAAGTTCTTTCGAAGCCTGCGGCTCCACGGAAAGAGAGACCGGCAATTGTGAAGGATGCCAAAGATGCGTTAAAGCCAAAGCCGCCCGCCGAGGCGGATCAATCGCTGAATTATGGCGACCGCGGCACTGGCCCAGGCGAAAACCGGCTTGGAATACATCATTACAAGCCGACGCCTGAAGATGCGCAGGGAGAATGGGATGAGATAGATGGATTTCAGAAGATCAGAAGGCGGGACGGGAAGGGGAAGGAAAGGGATAGGCAGGAAGAATCAGCCCCATTAAATAAGAGAGCTCTAAAACACAAGTCTTATAATGTCAGGCCCTTTATCGCTGAGCTTGATAGAGAGATTGTTCCCGCAAACGATGTCTATGCCCCCAGCGCTGAATTGACGACTTTTATTGCCGGTTGCATAGATAATGATCTATCGGGCCGGAAAACTCTTGATATTGGCACGGGTACAGGCGTGCTGGGCCTGATCATGCTTAAGAGAAATGCGGCCGGCGTAGTATTCGCCGATATTAAACCCCAGGCTATCGCTTGCGCCAAAGATAATGTTGCGCAATTAGGATATGATGTAAATAATCCCGGGTTAGAATTTATTTGCAGCGATCTGTTCTCAGGTCTATCGGCAAGAAATTTCGATCTTGTTGTTTTTACCCCTTCGCCAATAGATAGCTGGGATAATTCAATTAATGTCAGCCACAGATATATATATAGAGAGCACGTCGAGTTATTTTTTAAGCATGCCGGCGCGTATCTTACCCCTTCGGCCAAGGTCTTATTCAGGCATACGGTATTCCCTGATGACCCAAGATCTGTTAATCTCTCATCTCAAATAGAAAGAATGGTTAATATGTTTGCCGAAAGAGAAGGCTGCGTTCTGGAGAAAAAAGGGCCTCATGCGCGCTCCGTTAGCTCTGTATTATGGCGCAGAAAAGGTAAAGGGGCAGCTTTACTTATCCCGGAAGAAACCTACGTTTATGTGCTTACAAAAAAAATCTCAGGCGACACCCTTCCTACCGCCGCGGGTCCGGAGATCATCGTAAAAAATGGGAACAGCGCCCTATTATCGGATCGCCAACCGCCCGCCGCGCCCGAATTGCCGGCTATGGCGGAGGAGAAGGCTGATGCGAACGGGGTGCCCCGAAGCGATATATCCCAGAAAACTCAGTCTGAGATACCTATGGAAATTATAGGGATGGCGATGGGAGTATCGGAGAATGATCAATTCGAGGGAACGCGGCTGTGGTTGCTCGAACAGTTGGTTTTAGCCGAAGGTGGGCGCATGTCGAAGCTAGAAATAGCCTGCCTTGTTCATGAAATTATAGAGGATTTAAAGCACCTTGTTCAAACAGGTTTTAGCGAGAATACTGTTAATGAATTGGTAAAAATCTGCCCTAACTCGAGAAAAATCATAGAGCGAGCGTTGGAGATGGTCAGAGAAGATTTAAAGATAAATAGGATAAATAGGGACAGCGCCCTATTACCGAAACCGCCCGCCGCCCTACTTCGCCAACAGACTGAAACTGCGAGGGGCTTCGTAGGGCAAGCGCCGGCAGCGGAAACTAGAGCAAGTGAAGTGTCCCTAAGTGACACGTCCCCAGAAACAGAAACGTCAGCCAGTACGGTCGGTACGCTGAATTTGCTCGGGTATTGCGGTTTGTTTTGCGGGGCATGCTACCACTGCCGCGCTGTGTTCATTAACGGGCAGCATATTATGCAGGAAGCCGCGCTTAAAGGAAAGGATCTTAGTACTTTTACATGCCTGGGCTGCAGGTCAAACAAGTTGTACATGCATCCCGGCTGCGCTGAATGCGCTATACGCGCGTGTGCGCAAAGCAAGGGCCTTTTGCATTGCGCTCTTTGCGAGGAATATCCTTGTGAAAGACTGAAAGAATTTCAGCAGGATCCGGATCATATACATCATTTCGATATTTTTAGTAATCTGCAGGCGCTGAAGGAAGAGGGGCCGGGAGCATGGTTAGAAAAGCAGGAACGGCTCTGGACGTGCCAAACATGCCAGACACCATTCAGCTGGTATGATCAATTATGTCCAAATTGCCACAGCCCGGTAAATTCATATTCTGACGAAACAAGAGATCTTATGGGCAAAAAACTTGAAAGACCAAAAACGAATATCAGGAAAAGTGAGGAATCGAACCTCGTTGAGCCGATCGATTTTCTGCGAAATATCGCTGATGCGAAAGAAGTGTCGCGGAACATGATAGAGGGGATACTGTCGGCGCTATTCTTGAATAAAAAAATTGTCTTAGCGTTTAACAAAAATTTAAGAGGATATCAGGGGTACCGTGTTTCCAACATAGTGGAGGCTCTTGATT
>JAPLMG010000234.1 GCA_026387165.1 Candidatus Omnitrophota bacterium | reverse complement strand
GTAAGCCCTATGCTCGGCCTCGCGGTCACCTGATTTATTCCATCGATGATATACTCCACAGGATCTTCTACGGTTACCACATTATCTTCCGGTGAATTTATATAATCGAGTATCGAGTAAAGCGTCGTGGTCTTTCCGCAGCCTGTCGGCCCGCATATGAGTATCATGCCGTGCGGTCTCATGGCGCCCTTCTGTATTTCTTCAAGGGACTTCTTATCAAACCCCAGCTTCCCCAGGTCGAGGCTCGCCTGAGACTTGTCAAGGATCCTCAGCGCGACCTTCTCACCTCTGCTGGATGGCAGAACCGAGATCCTGAAGTCCACCTCTCGTCCATGCAGCCTGATCTTGAACCTTCCGTCCTGAGGCAGCCTTCTCTCCGCTATATCGAGCGATGCCATGACTTTAAGGCGCGATACTATGGAATTATGAAGCGCCTTCGGCGGGCGCTTGGAATCCTGCAGGATTCCGTCCACCCTGTATCTTACACGGACCTCGTGCTCGAGCGGCTCTATAAGGATATCGCTCGATCTATAGTTTAAGGCTTCCGTGAGAATTAAGTTCAGTATCTTTACAACGGGGGCATCCTGCGTTATATTTTCATGTTGGGCAATTTGGGACACGCTCTCGAAATCCTGGCTGGATATCTCTTCGATCACGTTTATATCTACGGTGCCCTTCATATCATCAACTATCTTTTCGATGGCTGTGTATGTATTCTCTTCGTAATATTGGCTTATGGCTTCCTTGATATCCTCGTCGGCCGTAATTATGGGGCTTATATTGAACCCTGTGACAGCCTTTATGTCGTCTATGGCAAATATGTTAAGCGGGTCCACCATGGCGACGACTAAAGTATTGCCCATCTTTGATATCGGCACTATCTGGTAACGCTTCGCCATCTTTTTCGGGATCAACTTTATAACATTGGGATCTATCTTGTATCTGGCAAGGTTTATGGGCGGGATGTCGAGCTCCTGGCTCAGCGCTACCATCAAATCGTCTCTTGAGACCATCCCCAGCTCTACAAGTATACCGCTTAATGATCCGCCCTTCTCTCTCTGTACTTTAAGCGCCTTCTCGAGGTCAGCCTCTTTAAGAAGATGCTTGTCCATGAATATCTTCAGTATCTTTTCTTTGAGCGGGAGGATCATCTCTTAAGTTTTACCGTAGTACTTTTTTATCGCGTTGGCTATATCGGTCATAGTGCTTATAAAGACCTGGACTTTGCAGCCGGAAAGCATCTCTATATCTTCGGCGGCCTGTATGTTGAGAGGGTTCGACATCGATATGGTGAGAAGGTTTCCTATCTTATCTATGGCGATAAGATTGTATTGCCTGGCGACGTTCTCCGGTATAAGTTTTATCATATCGGTGCTTATCTCGTAGCTCTCTAAGGGCAGGTAGGGAAAACCATATTGGACCGTCAGTACCTGGGCTATCTCCTCTTCTTTGACATAACCCAGCGTAACGAAGATCTGGCCTATGAGCCCGCTCTTCTCTTTCTGGATCTTCAGGGCCTTATCGAGCTGGGCCTGGTTTATGATCCCCTTCTCGAGAAGAAGCTCTCCCAGCTGTTTCGTTATCAATCTTCTTGCCTGCGCCATTTATGCCCCTATCCTTCGATCCCGAGCACCGTCGAGGGGTCCGAAGGGTTATTTTTTGAATAGCCTTGCAAGGTCATCCGTATCCGTACTTCTCGCGAAAGCATCCTCATAGACTATAAGTTTCTTCTGGTATAATTCGTAAAGAGCCTGGTTCATCGTCTTCATACCTTCCTTTTGGGATGTCTGCATTATCGAATAGATCTGATGGGCCTTAGATTCTCTTATGAGGCTCCTTAAGGCAGGGTTGGACAGCAATATCTCCATGGCCAGGACACGGCCGGTGCTCCCCTGCTTCGGTATCAATTGCTGTGATAATACTCCTATCAGGACAAAAGAGAGCTGCGTGCGTATCTGCTGCTGCTGGTGCGCGGGAAATACGTCAATGATCCTGTTGATGGTCTGAACGCAGTCCGAAGTATGTAATGTCGCGAATACAAGATGCCCGGTCTCCGCGATTATGAGCGCCGATTCTATAGTTTCCAGATCTCTTAGTTCGCCTATAAGTATGACGTTGGGATCCTGGCGCAGGACATGCCGCAGGGCTGCGTCAAATGAATGGGTATCTCTGTAAATTTCACGCTGATGCACAATTGCTTTTTTATTGGTGTGTACAAATTCTCTGGGATCCTCTACGGTTACAATATGACAATTTCGGTCTTCATTTATCCAGTTTATCATTGATGCCAACGAGGTGCTTTTTCCGCTTCCCGTCGCGCCCGTGATAAGAACGAGTCCCTTCGGTTTTTTACAGAGGTCAATCACGACGTTGGGGGGAAGGCCGCACCGTTCAAAAGACCATACATCGTGTGGGATAAGCCTTATAGCGCAGCCTATTGTGCCCCGTTGTTGAAATACGTTGGTCCTGAAACGGCCCAGACTTTTAACTCCGAATGCCATATCGAGCTCCAGATCGCGCTCAAACTTCTTTATCTGGCTCTCGCTTAACGTGCTATATGACAGCGCCTTCGATTCTTCCTGCGAAAGAATATGATCATCTATCGGAACGAGTTTTTCATCTATTCTGATCTGGATCGTCGCTCCCGCGGATATATGCAGATCCGACGCTCCCTTCTCCACCATCAGCTGCAGCAGATCATTGATATTTTTTGGCATATCCTTCTCTCCTGTTAGTCATGGTAGGCTGATGTTTACCTGCCTACTAATTCGTTATGAATTACGCTGTTATCCTATTCTTACCCATACTCTTGGCATTGCCCAATAGCTCCGTCGCCTTCTTAAAGAGCTCTTCCTGCGTCGAACCGTCTATGGGGTTCTCGCTCACACCTCCGGAAACTGTTATCTTGAGACTGCCTTCACGCGAAAAATTCGCCGCCTCTATCTGCTTTCGTACTTCCTCCGCTATATACGCGGCCTGTCTTTTATTCTTCTCGGGCAGCAGCATGCCGAACTCATTGCCGCTTATCCGCGCGGCCTTGCCGACGGGAGTCGTATTATCCCTTATGAGCTTAGCGACCCTCTTTATGACATCCTCCGCGGCAAGCTCGCCCCTTGTTTCACGCAGGCTCTCAAAATTATCTATGCTGAACAGTATAAAAGAGCATGGCCTCTGGTAAAATATGGCGCGCCGGATCTCTTCATCGAGCCTGGACAAAACATAGTCCTTGGAATAAAGGTCCGTAAGGTCGTCTTTGATCAAGAGCTCTCTGCTCTTCTTTATCCAGATATCGTTCTCTACAGCTATGGTGATCTGTTTTGCGAATATCTTGATCAAGTCCAGATCGTCGGCCCTGTATTGATAGTCGTCCTGCCTATTTCCGACCACGAGCAGTCCTAAAATCTTATTGCCTGAATATATGGGGACGGCTGCCATATTTTCGATTTTATTGGACGACTTGAGCTCCTTCACCTCGCCGGTCATCTCCGTGGTATTATCAACAATGAAGAGCTTCTTATCTTCGATTATGCGGCCGAGAAACCCCTCGCCTTTTTTTACTACGACGCCCAGAAGGGCTTCCCTTTGAATATTTGAATAGGCCCTCGGCAGAAATTCGCCGCTCCCTTCTTTCGGGATCATGTAGAATACACAAAAACCTTCGTCTAATACCATCGCCACTTTCTGAACGGACAGCTCCAGCACCGTATCTAAGTTAGCGGAGCCCCCGGCTATAAGATCGCTTATCTGCAAAAGGCTGGATAGCGCGAGCACCTTTTTATGAATATCCACGTTCAGCTCTTTGATCTTCTGGCCGAAACTCCTCAACTCATCGAGGTTCAGGCGCATCTTCTGCGTCATCGCGTTTATGGATTCTCCGAGAATACCGACCTCATCGTCAGCGCGGACCGATATCTCTCTGTCGAACTCGCCGCCCGCTATCATCTTCGCCTCTATGGCCATATTTATTACGGGATCCACCATCCTTTTGGCGAGGGCAAGGCCGAGAGTGGATATGATCGCCGATAAGAGCACAACCGTTGTCACGCTTGTCACGTCCGACATCGCAGGGAAAGTATGCGAAAAAATAAGATAGGCGCAGGCTAAGATAGGTATGATGGACATGAGGCTGAAGGCTATCAAAAGCTTGAAACGGAGCCCTTTGGGAACAAGAAACACCTTCTTGAAGAAACCCTTCATGAATACCTCCTTGGAGCGTTCACTGTGATCTCGATTTATTTATGTTAAGTATACTATACAGATGCGGAGTTGTCAACGTGAGGCGAGATACCGAAGCCTATATCTATGAAATTCCATGGCAGGATCTCGTCCGGGCCTCTTCTGCGGGCCGCGTAAAAGTCCGGATCGAGGCCCTTCTCTTTAAAAGATTCGAGCCATAAATTGAAATTGAAATGCTCTCTCCATCCGTCAAACCTGGCGCCTCTTCTCCATGCTTCATGCACCACTCGGGAGAGCCTTCTGTCACCGGAAGCGAATACGTCACTTGAGCGTCCTTGCCGTCAATCTCGCGCTTTAAGTTCGATACTTTATAGAGAAGCTTCACAATATCCTCCAGATCCTCATCTTTCTCGGAAGGCAATCCTATCATGAAATATAATTTTACTCTCCTCCATCCGGATCTGTATGATTCCCTTAAAACTTCCACAAGTTTTTCCATATCGATATTCTTACTGATAACTTTTCTTAAGCACTCGCTTCCGGCTTCAGGCGCGAATGTAAGCCCGGACTTTTTCACCTGCGATATGAGAGCGGGGAGCCTGGAGAGAGAATCCTCTATTCTGAGAGACGGCACCGAGACGGATACGCCCTTTTCTTTAAACTCGCTGTTAAGCTCCTCTACTATCTCTCTTATATGCGAGTG
The DNA here is from genome assembly GCA_026387165.1 of Candidatus Omnitrophota bacterium. Lineage (GTDB taxonomy): Bacteria > Omnitrophota > Gorgyraeia > 2-01-FULL-45-10 > 2-01-FULL-45-10 > 2-01-FULL-45-10. The sequence continues at coordinate 1,547 of JAPLMG010000234.1, read as the reverse complement.
ATCGCCGCTGGATAAAGAAAGAAGGGTTATCTCTTCGTAGCCTGTTTTGGAATACGTCTCTTTAGCTATTCTTACTATCGTCTCCTTTGACCTCTCCCGCCTTGGCCTGTAAGTGGTTCCGGCCTGGCAGAATTTGCATGCATGCTTGCATCCGCGCATTATCTCGAGCATTATCCGGTCATGGACTATCTGTATATAGGGGACGAGCTGATCCGTAGGATAGAAGGAACTATCCAGATCTTCGACCACCCTCTTTTGTATCTTCCGGGGTAAATCTTTTTCTTTTGGCAGAAAACTTTTTATCGTCCCGTCATCGTTATATGCGGCTTCATATAGCGACGGGACGTATACTCCGGGTATCTTCGCAAACTCTCTCAGTTTATCTTTACGATTCACAAAGTTTTTATAAACATCTATCAGCTCACACACAACTTCTTCTCCATCCCCTATCACGAACGCATCGATGAATTCGGACATCGGCTCAGGATTGTAACACGCCGGGCCTCCCGCGATCACGATGGGGTCGTCTTCACCGCGCTCGGAAGACTTAAGCGGAATCCCTCCGAGATCCAAGAGATTCAAAGCGTTGGTATAGTTGAGCTCGTAGGCGAGGCTTATGCCTATGATGTCGAACTCTTTTATAGCTCTGTGCGATTCTAACGAGAAGAGGCTCATCTTATTCTTTCTTAAGATCTCTTCAAAATCGGTCCATGGTGAAAAGACACGCTCACAGAGGCAGTCATCTCTTTTATTCAGGATCCCGTATAGTATCTTTAAGCCCAGATAACTCATCCCCACTTCATAGACTTCGGGAAAAGCGAGCAGGACCTTCACCTTGAGAGGCGTCCACTCTTTTTTGACCATGTTCCACTCTCCGCCGATATACCTGGCTGGCTTCTGCACCTGCAATAGTAACTCACTCAAATTATCCATTACGCTTTCCTATGATTTTTACGGGTCCTTACCGCCCCCAGGCAGGCATAGACCTCGCGGGGCGTGCCTTCAGCGGACACAAATTTACATTGGGCATCACTGCTGTCCAAATTAGCGCAATTTCCCCCTCACCTTAATCCTCTCCCCCTTTGGGGGAGAGGAAATTATGAGGAAATCCCCTCTCCCCTTTAGGGGAGAGGGCAAGGGTGAGGGGTATGCAAAGATCGAATCTCAAAATGCCCTTTCCGTCGAGGGTAAAACGCTAATTTGGACACGAGTGATTGGGCATGTAAATTTATTCGGATAAAATTTGATAAAATTTTAACTTCTTTCAGGAATTTAAAATTTTTTCCTAAATCGCCATAAGGTATCAAATTCCCCTCGCTTACTAGTAAGAAATTCCACGGAGCTCGGGGATTTCTCACGTAGAGCGACGTGAAATTTTATGACGCCGCTTCAGGCACTCTCCCCGCGAGGTCTCACCTGCCGCTGAAAACCTGAAACGCGTCACCCCTCGAATTTTCTATGACAGTGCGCGGAAGAGCCCGTCATCGAAGAGCCGGTCGCCGAGGCACCCGTGGTGATCGAGGAGCCCGTGGTGACCGAGGACGTCG
>JAPLMG010000207.1 GCA_026387165.1 Candidatus Omnitrophota bacterium | reverse complement strand
CTGTTCGCGGCCGAGAGAGCCAGGCAGGATACCCGCAGGCCCTTAATGGCTCTTTCCTCCGGCGGCGAAGAAGGCGTGTAGAATTTCAAGGCGTTATAAACGAGCGAGGAGACGTGATGGTTGACGGCGAGGAAACGGAGGTATTCGAGATCGACGCCGCGCCTTATCAGCGAGCTTATCACATCGCGCCGTATGTCGGGCCCTTGCGGCCGGGAGCACGCGAAGAGCAGCTCTTTCGTAGAAAATAGGGACGGGTTCATTTTTCTGTACTGCTTCCAGATAAAAATGAACCCGTCCCTATTTTCCTATTTTTGGGCCTCCCTTTGTTTCTTGTGTCAAGGCTTCTTCCCAACAGCTTCTCCATTCTTTCTTTAAAGTTACTGCTTCCAAAAACACTACCTTTGTTTACCGCGTTTCGGATTAAATCCCATTCCTGCGGTGGGATACTTTCTTTGAACCACTTCCGGTAATTCTTTTGTCTTTCATTACCATCTTTACCTAGATCGATATATAATGGGTCTGGATCAAGCAATGCAGCGCCTTCACACTGCCCTATTTTATACCTGTGACTACTCCATATATAGTCTTTGGGATCCTTGACTATATGAGCTCTTACAGGGTTCATTTCTATATATCTGCTGCAGGCCAAGAGATAATTATCCCTTGAGACAAGCGAACTCTTGAATTTTCCCTCCCATAGCGTGCCAGTTCTTTTATATCCTTTGTTGATATGTTGAGAGTATTTTTGGGCGAGCAATTTAATATATTTGGCGAAATTCTCTGAGCTTTGAGGCGACTCCAGAAGAAGATGTATATGATTGGGCATCAGGACATATGAATACAGTCTACATCTGTATTTTTTCTTTGCCTCTTTTATTAAGGACAGGAAGTATCTGTAATCCCGATCACAAAAGAATATTTTTTGTCGATTATTTCCTCTGTGGATTACATGGTAAGGTATATCAGAAATTATATTTCTTGCAACTCTCGGCATTTGACTGTACTTTACGATGCCAAGAATATTCTGTCAAGATAAAAAGAACTTAGCCCTTGCTGCCGCCGAGAAAATAGGGACGGGTTCATTTTTCTGTACTGCTTCCAGATAAAAATGAACCCGTACCTATTTTCCCTATTTTCCTATTTGGCTCGCGAATAATTCTGTGTATCTGGGGTCGCTCTGGGCAAGCGCCCTGTGGGTCTAGGCGATCATTTCGCCGGCGGATTTCAGGAAATAGACCCGGTCCATCTTCTTTACCGCCGCGAGGCGGTGAGTGACTGTTATAAGCGTTATGCCGGGGAGCTCTCTCTTTATATTCTCCATTATCTTCTCTTCCGTCTTCGAGTCCAGCGACGAGCACGCCTCGTCTAAGATAAGTATCCTGGGGCTCTTCGCGACCGCGCGGGCTATCGCTATCCTCTGTTTCTGGCCCTGCGAAAGCGGCGCGACCATCTCCGACAAGAACGTGTCGTAGCCATCCGGCAGGCCCTCTATTAATGAATCTATCTCAGCGATCCCGGCCGCCCTTTTCACGGCGGCATCATCGATCGAAAGATAGCCGTAGGCGATGTTGCTCCTTACGCTGTCGCCCCAGATGAACGGCAGCTGAGGGGCCAGCCCGATATGGCCGCAGATCGACCTCATCTTCAGGCCTCTTACGTCGCGGCCGTCCAAAAGGATGCTCCCTTCATCGACATCGTAAAGGCGCAGGATGAGATTGACGATCGTCGTCTTGCCGCATCCGGACGCGCCGACGAGGGCCGACCTCTCCCCTGGCATTATAAGAAGATCGGCCTTTTCGAGGATGCGCCTGCCGCCTGAGTATCCGAAAGAGACGCCCCTAAACTCTATCCCCGCGCTCGAGGGGCCGATCTCCGCGGCGCTGTTTTTCTCTACAATATCTATCCGCGTATCTAAGAGCTGGGCCACTCTCTCGAGAGGAAGCCGGTTGAGCGTAACTCTCCGGCAAAGATTTAAAAGGGCCGAATAAGCCGACGACCCCTGGGTCATATAGGCCATGATCGCGCCGAGCTCTCCGAGCGTCAAGCGCCCTTTTATGACGAGCATCGTTCCCGCGATCCCGACCACGCCGAAAAATAACTTACCGGACAGTTCCGACACCGTGCCGGATAAGATATCCATCCTCGAAATAGCGGCCTCTATCCTGATCGATCCGGCGAGGATGCCAAAACACTTCGCGAGCATCGCGCCCATCCGGCCCGAGGCCTTGACGAAATATATCTGTGAAAATATCCGGCCAAGCGCGTTCGCCATCTTCCTCGATTGGGCGTACGCCTCGACGGCCAGCGACCTGCTCGCCTTCGTGAAGTAATTCATCTGGACTGCCGCTATCAGCTGGTAAGCGAGTATGACGATCAATATCTTCACGTTTATGAAAGATATGACCGAGGTTATGAGGATAATTTTCAAGGCGGCCTTCACAAAATCGGGCGGAGTATTCGTTATTATCTCCGCACTGACGGCTATGTCCGAGCTGATCTTCGTCACATATTCGTCGGACGAGGCTCCGGCAAAGGATCCGAGGGAGATCTTCTTCACCTTCCTGAAGGCCTGCCTGGTGAGGCCCGCCCTCACCCGGCGCGACAGCCGGTCCCTCAGGGCCGAATCGCCCTTCTCCAGGGCCTGGATCACCAGATAGAGCGTCCCGCCGATCGCCGTGAAAGTCAAAAATACGGCCGCGTTTTTACTCAATATGCCGCTGTCGAGTATTATCTTTCCGAGATACGGGTTTACGAGCGAAAATAGCGCACAGACCGTTCCGATCGCGAGGACGGCTATTTCGCTCTTCCGGTATTTCGCGAGGACGGCCTTAAACCGCCGGAATAGGCGCAGGGCCTCCCTCATCCCTTCTATGGTAACGCGCTTCTTATCGCCGGGCATCTACGGCCTCCTCCAGCTCGGGCCAAAAATCGTCGTCTCTTGTGAATTCCATGTCGTAGGCGGGGATATCCCTGACAAAACCGGAAGCCGTGGCGAAGATATCGTCCAATAAAGGCCTCCGGGTAAGAACAAGAAAATGGATATGGCTGTAGAGCATCCTTTTAAGCGCCTCTTCGGGCGGGATAGGTTTAAAAGATACGCGGCTCGATTTCCTGATAAAGAAGAACGCTTTTATTTCCGCTTTCGAGCGCTCGGCGCCTTTCGTAAAGGGCGCCTGTTTCCATGGGGTGGGAAATACGCCGTAAGACGCCCCGGACCTTTTTACCGCGACCACATCGTCCCCGATTATTTTGTATTTTGCGCAAAGCGACGCCGCCGTCGATTTGCCGGCTCCGGAGGAGCCCAGAAAGAGATATGCCCTCTTATCTTTAACGACTGCCGCGGCGTGCAGGAGCATCCCGTGCTCGGCGGAGAGAGCCTGCGAATAAGCGTAAGTGATGAGCCGATCGTTAAGGGCGGGGGCCTGGCGTGTATCGCTTGAATGGAAACGCGTTATCCGCTTATTCTCGAGGTCTATCCGGACAGGGTCGTCGAAGAAAAAAGATTTCGCGCCGCGCGATAACTTTTTTTTAGAGCCCTTTTTATTTATATCGATTGAATCGAGGAACCATGTATCTTTTACGGAAAGGCATCTTTCGGCGGTGAATTTCTTGAAAGCACGGCAAGAACGGGGTTGGCCTTCACATTTAATCTTCAGCGCGACATCCGCGATATTCAGGATAATTTCCCGCAAACTATCTTTCGCAAGAGTCATCTTACCGCCGGCCATATTACAAGACGCTGGTGCCGGTATTACATCTACCCACAGGCGTGTCGCCGATTGCGCAGTTGCCTTCTGCGCGCGTTCCAATGTCGCATTGCTTGATGGCGTCTGTGCCGTTGTAACAGAAGCGTCCGGCGGAGGTGCCGGCCAGGCAATCCAGTTTATGGGGAGTATTGCCTGCGTTACACGCCCCGGGCGGCCCCGACGGAATGGTGCCGTTGACGCACGCGCTTCCTATATCACCGTAGGAACAGCCGGTCGTGCCGACCGGCCCGTAATTCGTCCGCGGCCCTGACTGCCCGGTTTCGGGGTCCGTTATAGACGGCTTCTCGTATCTCTTTTTTTTAACCGGTGAGCTGTCATTGGCCATGATCATAGTATAGACTATTGCCTCCTTTTTGTCAACCCCTCGACGCACGTCTAAAATATGTATCTCCTCTCCCCCTTCAGGGGGAGATACTGGGGAGAAGGGATGCCTGCTTACACTATCTCCTCTCCCCCTTCAGGGGGAGAGGAAAGTATGAGGAAATTCCCTCTCCCCTTTAGGGGAGAGGGCAAGGGTGAGGGGTATGGGAATTACAGGGACATGTACATTTTGTACGTGTCCCCGTAATTCCCTGAGATTCGAAATCATATTTGTCATTCTGAGTGGGATGAATGAAATGAATCCCGACGAAGAATCTATACATTTAGATCCTTCGCTTCGCTCTCCGATGACGTAATTGGGGCAGCAGTGATAGAGCATAGCAAAATCTTTCTCGTTCTCTTTTTACTCTGACCCCACTGACCTCATTTTTAGCCGGCAGTAGAGGCCCTTGTTCGCCAGCCCTCCCGGATTATAATACGGGTAGCAGCGATGGCCGATAAAACAGAGGTATTGATATGAGCACCCTTTGCATTCCGGCATATCTTTCAGGTCTATCTCGAGCGGCTTCCTGAATTGGTTCATCACCTCCGAGAACCTCCAGATATCGCTCAACGTATCATTCTTAAGGTTGCCGCACTTGACGTCCCACATGATCTCGCACGGAGTGACCCAGCCGTCGGGCCTGATGGCGCATTTGCCGTTCGCGGCGCCGCAGGGCCAGACGACTATCCTGTCGCGCTCGGGCTTGTAACTCTTGACCCTCTCTAATTTCTCCTTTTGAGAGAGGTAGGAGCTGTCGGAGTCTACGAAATCGCCGAACTCTTCGCGCAGGCGCCAGACCGCGCCGATAGCGCGATCCTCCTCTTCCGGTGAAAGGTAAAGCTCTTTGGCGAAACATGCCGCGTTCCCGCCGAAGAACACGTGATTGAAACGGATCGCGCTGCCTCCCGCTTTACGGCCCAGAAGCGCCATGGCCCTGACGTCTTCATAATTCAGCTTGGTAAGCGTCACGGAGAGGAGGATCGACATCCCTTCGGACCGCATCGCCCCGACCCCTGCCAGGCACTTTTCAAACGAGCCCTTCCCCCTCATCCCGTCCATGATAGCGGCGCTCGATCCGTCAAAACTTACCACGGCGCCCGAGATCTTATGGGCCTTTAACCACCGCGCGGCCGGGCTATCAATGAGAGAAGCGTTTGTATTAAGTGAAATATTGATGGGATATTTATTGATCTCTTCGACTATCTGTTTAAAATCCGGGTGGCAGAGCGGTTCCCCGCCGAAGAGGCTCAAATTTTTGGTTCCACCTTCTCCCATCTGGCCGATCACGCCCGTCAATTCCCGGATATCCATGTCGGGCCCGGATCCCGGAAGATCGCGGTTCAGGCAGTGCCTGCAGTTCAAATTGCACTTCGACGTGATGCCGAAGCAGACGCTCGCCGGGACTAAGGAGGGGCCAAAGTAGTTTTCCAAAAATCCCGACTGCCCGAGGTCCTTCACGAAGATATCGAAATCCTCGCCGGCCGTCCCGTCTGCCGGGTTCTCGAATTCGGCAAGGAGCTCTTCTACTATATCTTCTCTTGTCAGCTCTCCGCCGAGGCGGGACCAGATAAATTTCCCGGTCTCGTTAAGGACGCTTACGCTGCCGTTATCCGGATTGAAGAGGACCCCGACATCCTCCTCTTCGCGGAAGATTATCCTGCTGTTGGACCTTAATTTGATCTTCATACCAACTTAAGAAGGCCCCTTTCTTTAAGTTCCTTTATGAAACCGCCGACATCCCTCTTCGCTTGGGCGGCATCTAAGCCGTATCGGAGGCGCAAATATTTTACTAAGCCTTTCGCGCTCTTCGGCCTTTCGCAGAGGCCCCAGATCTCGGAAGCGGCGCCGTTCAATATATACGGCATGCGCGTGGCCGTATTGAAGACGACCCTGGCCGGTGGAAAATCGGCAGTCAAAATGCCCGGCGCTCTCTTTATCATCATATCATCTTCGGTAAAATGGGTAAAATGGGGACGGGTTCATTTTTATATTTTTATACAGGATTCATTTCTAGAAAAAATGAACCCGTCCCCATTTTATTTTTTAAGCTATCATCCTCGATTCCGGGAAGAGCCCCTCTTCATACGCGGCCTGGCAAAAACCGAGCGGCGCTCTCACGGAGCCGCCCAGATAATAGGCGTTGGCCCTGCACTTGCCGAGGCAATAGCGCTTGAATATGCAGCGGCCGCAGATGCCTTCCAGCCGCCACGGCACATCGGCCCTTATCTCTTTAAGGACGCTGTTATTATGCCATATATCCTTTATTTTGTCCTCTCCTATTTTTCCCAATACGAGCGCGTCGGCGACGGACCCTATGCCGCATATCGATATCCTGCCGTCGCCCAGCAGGCCGAGGATATTGAATATGCCGCAGCTCCCGATCCGCTCTCGGATGGCCTCTTTCATCGGACGGAACGCGGGCGGAATGTCGAATATCACCCTCACGCGCTTCTCCTCTTTCAATTCTCCGGTGAGGCGGTGATAAAAATCTATCGTCTCTTTGACGCTCAACGTTTCGCCGGAGCTTTCCATCGAGTGAGCGCGCGCTATCGCGTGAATCGGGTTTATTTTGACCGATGACGCCCCGAGCGACGCGGCCAAAGCCACGGTATCTTTGATCCGGTCAGCGCTCCCTTTCCAGAGGCACGTTATTATCTGGACATTGAGCCCTTCGGCAATGAGCGCCTTGACGCCTTTCAGCGCGTCGTCAAAAGAACCGTCGACCCCTCTCAGGGACTCGTGAACTAAGGAATCGGGCCCGTCCAAGGAGACCGCGACCTGACCCACGAGCGCCTCTTTCAGCGCCCTGGCCTCTCTCTGCCGTATCAGAACGGCGTTCGTTTCCATATTGATCCCGATGCCGTTCTTCTTCAGGTACTCCAGGAGCTCGAATATCTCTTCTCTCGTGAAGGGCTCGCCGCCCGTTATCTTGATCGACCTCATACCGAGCTCACGGCACTCGTCGAGGGCCGAGATGATCGCGCCCATCTCGAGCTCATCCTCTCTCCTAGCGCGCGTGGGCGAATGGGGCGGGTTTATCCAGCAATGCCTGCAGCGGAGATTGCAGTATTTGAAATAAAGATAGACGGTGGCGAGCGTATAGCTAGAAAAGGGGACATTCATTTTTACGCAGTCTTTTATCGATGAAAAATGAGCGTCCCCTTTTCTATCGTCTTCCGTTAAACAATCGCGCATAATAGATCCCCATATATACGGCGTGAATGAATTTTTTAAAGAGGAAGAAAAACCCGCCTATGAAATACTTCAATACGGCCCTCAATATCTTCGGAACTCCCCGGCGCCTCTCTCTGACGGCTAAAACCATATTCCCGGCCGCCCGGTATAATAACCCGGTCAGCCTGCTACTGATAAGGATATCCCTGTCGGGATCGCCCGCGGTAAAAGCCGACCTCACTATGCCCATGAGATACACCTGCGGTATGTAGGAACAATCGATATAGGCGTGGTTGTCTCCCTTTGTGATGAAGACTCTCTCGCCGGCGTTCCGGATTATCCTGATGACCCTGTGGGCCACAATGCCATCGTCTCTTCTATACATTATTATATCACAGGGCCTGACATCTTCGGGCGGGATCTTTTCTACCAGGAGGCGCATTCCGTTTCGCAGGGTGGGCAGCATACTGCGCCCGGAAAAAACGGTTCTGACGCGTCCGTCTCTTTCAAGTCCGGCGGCAATGACGGAAATGTAGACGCTCATTTTCAATCTCGTTTTTTTCTTATTCTTTTATTGAATTGCGGGAATGTTAAAAAGTATAGTCTATACTCGAAAAAAGTCAAGAACTTTTCCGAGTGAGCAGTCTAACCAGGTTAGATTCGTGGGTTTTTAACCTGGTTAGATTTACATTATAAA
>JAPLMG010000284.1 GCA_026387165.1 Candidatus Omnitrophota bacterium | reverse complement strand
GCTTCGCTTCGCTCGCAATGACGACTCGGCCGATAGGCTCCTGTCTTTAACGCGCAGCCATCTGGCGCAGAGCATGGGAGTGAAAGTCGCCGCCGTAAAGAGAGACGCGAGCAATGTAACCGTCACTATCATGGCGAGCTCTCCGAACATGACACCGACCACGCCCGTAACGAATAACATGGGTAAAAATACTACTACCGTAGTAAGCGTGGACGCTCCTATCGAAAGGAACATCTCCTGAGTTCCAAAAATGGCCGCCTCTTTGGGCCTCTGCCCTTTTTCCAGATGCCTGTAAATATTATCCACTACCACTATAGCGTTATCCACTACCATGCCGCACCCTATAGCCAATGAAGAAAGGCCCATTATATTTATTGTCTTTCCCGCCATAAACAGGTATATGAAGGCTATCAAAAGCGAGAACGGTATCGACAACGCTATGATAAGGCTTCCGAAGAATTGCCTCAAGAAGAACCAGACGACTAATATTACTAATATTATGCCGATCCATAAGGAAGTCTTAAGCGAATTCAGGGCGTTTAGAATATCCAAGGACGTGTCAAAGATCGTAAACATCTTTATGTCTGAAGGGAGAGTCTTCTGGATCTGGGCCAATCTATTCTTTACGTTTTTAGCGACCTCAACGGTATTGGTCCCTGCCTGCTTCTGGATCATCATCATCATAGCAGGCCGTCTATTCATCCTTATGATGGTCGTTATCTCTCTAAAACTATCCTCTACTCTGGCTACATCCTTCAGGTAGACAAATTTATTATCGCGTTGTCCCAGTATTACAAGGTTCATCTCTTCGGGCTCCGCGAATTCACCGGGAAGCCTCAGCATGTAATCGGTAAGTCCGCTCTTTATACTGCCTAGAGGCTGGGTTATATTCTCCTGCTTCAGCGTATTCTGTATATCCATGATAGAGAAGCCGTAGCCCTCAAGGCGCTCTCTGTCTATCCAGACATTTATCTGGCGCTCCATGCCGCCGATAAGCTGAACGGTGCCGACGCCGGTGATCTGCTTCAGCGAATCCCCGACCCTCTTGTCGATGATGTCATAAAGTTCCGGATAGCTCTGATCGGCGGTTATCCCCATATATATTATCGGGATGTTGGCCGTATTGAACTTGAATATAAAAGGATTGTCCATTTCATCGGGTATGTCGGGCAGGTAACGTTTTGTCAGCTCTATGCGGTCACGGATATCGTTTGAAGCTTCGTCCAGATTGGTCCCCCATTTAAACTTGAGGTTTACTATGGACGAGCCCTCGGATGAGCGCGATGTGATCTTCTCTAAGCCCGGAGTGGTGGCAAGCTGGTTTTCGAGAGGCTCACTCACCTTTATTTCAACATCATCAGGACTCGCGCCAGGATATGAAGATACGACCGTTATCGACGGAGGCTCTATCTCCGGCATCATGTCGACGCCGAGCTTCGAAATGCCGTAAAAAGCGAGGATGATTATGACAGAAAATATCATCAGGTTGGTTACGGGCTTCTTTACGCCAAATTCTGGAAAATTCACTATCGCCTCAATTCTCAACTATGAACTTACTCTTCCGGCTCTACAAGGCATCCGTCGCGCAGCCGCTGCTGCCCCACTATGACGACCCTGTCGCCTGTCTTCACGCCGC
>JAPLMG010000136.1 GCA_026387165.1 Candidatus Omnitrophota bacterium | reverse complement strand
CACTATCTTTGTTCTGATTATCGGGTTTCTCACTATCCCGCGCCACCCCAAGCACACCCGATAGTTTATCCGGCGTGTCAGCAGATTTATCTTTTGCAGCCCCTTGGACAACAAGGGGCTGTTCATTTTGTGTCATTCTGGCGTCTCCCACGTCCGAATTTCTCAGCACCACGGATGGGGCATTTTCGTCATTCGTCGTTTCCGCCTTCGCCAAAGGCGAAAGTTCTTTGGCGGAGGCGGATGAAACCTTGGGAACACCCTGACGGGAACTTAAAATATTTTCAAGTGTGTACTCAGTCCTTAAGCGTTCTTTAAAGTGTTCCGCAAGCAAAGGATCGGGCAGTCCCTCAATATGGCGCATTATATATTTTTTAAGCCGCTCTTTTATCGCGTTAAAATCCCTCCTAAGTTTATCAATCGAGCACATCGCCTATAATTGGCACCTTCTTCTGAACGATGGCCCATGGGATAGTCCATGCATAATCAGCTGTCTTAAGTTCATAATTTCTCACGCACTCATAAGATGCGGCAAGCTCTCCTATCGCGGTTCGCATCTTCTGATAATATTCGAAAACATCTTCTCCCTGAATGGCTTTTACCACATAATCCACTTCCGGGCTGGAATAGGTACCAAGCGTGTGAGCGCCTGCGGGAGCGAATTCCGAAAGAATGACAGGCGCGGGCTGGGTATAGGCCGTTTCGGCCTGCTTAGGCATCTCCGCTTCCGTCGCCGGGGACGCGCCCGCAATGATCTTTGCCTCCGGAACGGCTACCAGGAATCCGGCGCCATGCTGCCGGTAAGCCGAAACAGAAAACCCCTGTCCTTTCAACCGCTCTACGGTATCTATAAATTCCGCTGTCTGGTCTTCGGGCCTTCTCGTACGATATCCGCTGTTAAAAATAACGCCGAGGCGGGGCAGTTCTGCCATGATCTCAAGAGCCGCCCTGTTCGCGTTTCCATATGTCGGCCAAGGCCCGATATTGGCGATTCCTATTACGGGGCCGGCTTCACGGCTGACCGGGCCGGCAAGCATCTCCTTAACCGTCTCTTTCTGCGTCAGATCGGCTTCTAATATCGTAAAATCTCCGCTTCCCTGCGGCCCCTCCTTCCAGCCATGGGCCTCCAGCAGCCTCCCGGCAAGGGCCGTCTTTACTTTGTCATTATCTATAAGATAAACATGTTTGGCGCCCAGCGCCAATGCCGCGAGCGACATCATGCCCGCGCCGGCGCCCATATCAATAACCGCGGCGCCTTTAAAATTATCTTTATAACTGACCATCGCGGCTATGAGCGCCGCCATGTGCCCGTCTATCGGCAAAAATTTAACATTGGAGAACGGATATGCCAGGAGCGCCTCGCTGCCGAACTTGTCCCGTGAATCACCAAGCATCTGGCGGCATTTATCTTTATACTTCCTTATCTCATCGGGCAATGCGGCAAGCTCTTCGTCCGATAATGCCGCGCTCCGGTCTTTAGAGACATCCCACATTATATAGAAAATGAGCGGGCCTATCCGATAGAGCGATCCGTCCCCGGTGCGCTCAACATCGCAATCTTTTTCTCCGATGGAATACTTATGGGAATGTATCAATACCGGCACTCCTGACAAGTCTTTCATGCTTCTCATGAGAGCGCGCGCTTCACGGTATTCGTCAACCTTATGTGATTTCGGTAAAGCGCCGCTTGGAGAGACGATACCTCTGCTTTCCGCCGCGGCCGAATCCGCCGAAGCATCTGGTCTATTGCTGGTTGATTGCGAAAGCGGAGGGCCGGTGGCGGGTTTTAACGCCTCCTCTATGTACGCCGATCTATTTTTTTCCGGTACAGCTGCGAGTATCTCGGTAAGATGAGGGAGCAGTTTATCGCTTGACAATCCGGCAAGTTCAGGATGCTCTCCGAGATACTGTCGGATTATTTCAGCTACCGAACTCTCGCTCACCCCGCCGCTTCCTTTACCGAATTTTATATTTTTACGGACCCTGCGGGCGGGCTTCATCTCTGCGGGGGCTCTCTTCTTCCTATTGGCCTCTTTTTGGGCTATTTTTGTCAAAGCCTCTAAGGCGTTCTTTACAATCCCTTCAAGCTTGTCCGAGACGGGGGTTGGTATATTATCAGCGTCCCACACAACGCCTGTCCCGGAAGCGTATCCCCTCCTGTTCTTGCCCAACGCTGTCTCGTCTTTTCTTAATGCATTAATATGCCTTTGTATACCGGCGGCTCTTTTTTCAAGCTTTTCGGCGGTAGTCTTTGACGTTATCGGTATAGCCATAAAATTACCGATTTCATTCTCTATTGCCTGTCCTCGCTTTATTATATCGAAGCGATTTGCGGGCAGCTTGGCGCCGCTCTTTGCGTCCTCATCTTCCTTCTTTCTTTTGGCCGCTTCAATAAATTTTACCGGATCCTCCATTTTTAACATTCCGAGGATCATGGCATCAGCCGATAGGCGCCGGCCCAGTTCATGTAATACCTTTATCTGCTTCAATCTGCCGGACCCCAGCGACCCTTCGAACTTTTCGAGCTCTTTCCTTGCCTGAGATATCTTTTCGATAAGTTCCTCGAGTTCATATACCTGGCCGCCTGTAAATGCCCCGAGATCATCCGTTTCTTTCTGTTTTTGTAATCTTTTCTTCAGCTCGTCCGCATACGCGTCCAATATTTTTACACTTTCATCCAGGCGCTTTAGAAGATCCGAAGAAAAATAGTAAGAGACCGCCTTCTTCATCATTGAGGCGCCGGAGGAATGAGCTTCAACGACCAGCCGGATATATTGCGGCAGGACCTGCAGCGCATATCTTGCCTCATCCATCTCCTCCCTCATCTTAAGGATGATAACGTGCGGCGTTGAGGCATATATGGTTATCTTCTGCCGTATGGCCGTCCCCAAAAGGCCCTTGTACGGCTTATCGAGAGCCTGTTTTTCGATATTTTCCGCGAGGGGATAATGAGCGGGGAAAAGGCTCTGCTGTATGAGAATGGCCCGATAGTGCCCCAGGAGAGGGCAGAGTAATTCGTGCAGCAGATATTCGTCAAAAAGGCTCGGAGGACCTCTTGTCATTAATTCCTGCATCAGGTCCTCCGCCAGAAATATCTCTGACTTCTTTAAATCGTGACACCCAAAATAAAAATCATCGGCGCCTTTTATTATGGATTTAAAACCGTATATCCGGTACTCGGGACCTTCCAGCTCTGCCAATTGCTTCATCAATATCGAACTCTCATCATCCGAAAGCTCCAGCTTCCTCAA
>JAPLMG010000304.1 GCA_026387165.1 Candidatus Omnitrophota bacterium | reverse complement strand
TCTTCGACGAGCGGAACGAATAACGGGCAGCTTAGGCTATAGACCGCTATCCAGCGGTTTATCTACTTTACCGCCTTCTCAAACGCGCCTGAAATAATGGTGGCATTGGTTCCCACAACTCCTATCCTGTTATTCTTAGTCGAGTTCACGGCATTTCTGGCGCCCGGCTCGATAACTCCTATTATGGGGACCCTGAAACAGCGTTTTAGAAAGTCGAGGCTTAATGAAGACGCCGTATTGCACGCAACCAGGACGAGCTTCACATTATGCTTCATCAGGAATTCCACGTTCTCAACCGAGAACTTCGTAACGGTCTCCTTCGACTTCGTCCCGTACGGAACGCGCGCCGTATCACCGAAGTATATTATCTCTTCTCTCGGCAGGGCCTTCTCCACTTCGCTAAAGACGGTAAGCCCTCCCACGCCGGAATCGAATATACCTATAGGCCTGGAATCACTCATGGTTCGACTCGTTTCATCCCTCGACAGGCTCGGGATAAAACCCTGAGCTTGTCGAAGGGCTTCGCTCGCTCACCATGATCCCGAGCCGTTCGACTTGGCTCACGATGCTTCGACCGGAACGGTGCTGAGCCGTTCGGCAGGCTCACGGTGCCTCGAACGGTGCCGAGCAGCGTTGAGGCACAATGTCGAAGCACAAGGCTGTCTATAAATAGTTGGCCGCGTCGAGGGGTCACAGCGTAAATCCTTCTGTCCGTTCATATTTATTTTTGTATGCCAATATGCCTTTTGCTATGACATCCGCCATCCTGTCGGCATAACTGTCGTCTTTCAGCTTCAGCTCTTCAAATTTATTGCTCAAGTAGCCGACCTCTACAAGGACGGACGGGATCCTCGTGAATTTGACCACATAGAACCGCGCCGTCTTGACACCTCTGTTGCGCGTGACAAGGCTATTGTCGACCGCACTGCATATATCGCCGGCCAGCTGCGCCGACTCGCGCCTGTTCTCGGTAAGTTTCATATCCCAGAGGGTCTTATCAAGGCTGCTCGAATGTTCGACTACCGTCCCCTCGTCGGTCTTTAATGTCGCGTTTTCAAAGGCTTCCAGGGCGCGGGCGTTATCATTGGTGGCCTCCGACAAATAGTAGCATTCAAAACCATTCATAGACCTTGAACGCGAGGCATTGATATGAATGCTGACGAAGAGGTCCGCGCCGCTTGAATTGGCCATCCTTACCCTTTCGGGAAGAGAGACGAATTCATCCGAGTCTCTTGTCATTATAACCCTGATCCCGTTATCTTCGAGCGTCCTCTTCAGTTTTTTGGCTATTGATAGAGTCAAATCTCGCTCTCTGATGCCAAGCCGCCTGCCTATTGCGCCGGGATCTTTGCCGCCGTGGCCCGCGTCCATGACTATCGCTTTTATAGAATACTTTCCCGGCGCGCGGATCTCGGGTATCTTTTCAAAGACCTTTTCCGCGGAAAGACGAGCCTTAACGATAAGGCCGAGATCGTTCTTTACAAAGGTTACCGGGACGTATACGGCGCCATTGGTGAATACCACCGGCGAGCCCAATTTTCTCTCTTCGCCGTTAACCAAAATCCTATCGCTGCCCGGCCTCAATACGATCTTACCGTTCTTCGTTATAACGGCAGTCCTTATGAAGCTGTCCCACTTCCATTCAATACCATAGGCCTCGCACAATTTAATGAGAGGAACGTATTGAACGTTTTCATAGACCCTTATGTCAGTATTCAAAGACGGATTGAGCTTTAAATACGGCCCCTGAGAAGCGCATCCCGCTATCAAAAGCGCCGCCAAAAATATGGTTATCGCCCTGTATTTAGTATATGATCTCATCCTACTTCGCCCTTCAATAGTGAATCAATGGTAGGGCTTCGTAGGGATATGCCTACGAAGCCATTCCTGCGAAGCCATACCCGAATTCTGTGGGTTAAATGGCGAAGCAGAATTATCTTTGTCCTGCTTCGCCCCTCGATGCGTAAACTGAGGTAGGGCTTCGTAGGGACATCCTGCTTACTATAATCTCTGCGAAGCTCAAAGCCGAAAGGCTTTGAGCGAAGCAGGATGGTGGAGGTGGCGGGATTCGAACCCGCGTGCCCAAATATCAGATCAAAAGCCTCTACATGTTTATTCTGCTCTTTAATCTCCCCATCGGAACTTCAGCAGACGGAATTTCCGACGGGCAGCCTTTCAAAACTTCATCTAACACCCTAAAGGCTAACGAGGGTTAGGCTATCCTGCTAGCGACGTCTTTACAGGACCGCAGGCTGTCCCCGCAAGACGGGCTGCTCTATCTAGAGAGCAGCGCTTGCCAGTGGAGCAAATCCCTTAACCACTTGCATGGTCGCAAGGAGCTGATCCACTGATGCCGGAACGTTTAGAGTTTCAGCATTTGATATTTGCCAGGTTTTTAAAGAGGCCTCCCGACAACCTCTACATGCCACCTTTGTCGTGCTTATCTAGGTCGAAGCCTTTCACCCCCATTTTTGCAAAACAAAAATGATACTGAGGCAGCGTTAAATCCGCCGACGGCGGGTAGCTGCCAAAGTACCTCTCTTTAAATTTGCTGTCTTCCTTTTAATGCTCTTTTCAAATCTCTATCCGATTCTCTCCGGCGGATCGACTCGCGCTTATCATACTGCTTCTTACCCTTAGCCAGAGCCAGCTCAACCTTAATTATTCCGTTCTTAAAATAAAGCTTGGTGGGTATCAGCGCAAAATGTTTCGTCGACACTTCCAGGGCCAACTTATTTATCTGGCGCCTATGAAGTAATAATTTCCTTGGCCTTAACGGATCGGAGTTATATATATTGCCAAACTCATAAGGCGGGATATGCATATTATACAGGAAAGCCTCGGTTCCTTCAAGCTTGGCGAAGCTATCCGATAGGCTCGCCCCTCCTGCCCTTATGGACTTAACCTCGGCGCCCTTAAGCTGCAGCCCTGCCTCCAGGCCCTCCATAATAGAGTAATTATGAAAGGCTTTCCTATTGGTCGTTATCATCTTATCTGGTTTCTTATCCATGATATTATGCCCTACAATATCATAGTTTTGCACTTAAATCAAGGCGGGAAAGGGCTCAATTGACAGGCGCGCTGTTTTACGGTATACTGATGCGTTCAAGAGTGCGGAAGTGGCGGAACTGGCATACGCGCAGGTCTCAGAAGCCTGTGCCGCAAGGCTTGAGGGTTCAAATCCCTCCTTCCGCACCATGTACCACTCGCGAAAACTATCTATAGATATTGCTCGGGCTTCGCCCTGTACCTGACGAGTGAAACCATATACCATTCGTTTCACTCAGATATATGGCACAGCGAGGAATGGTACAGGGTACATGGCGCGGCCATATGTGTAGTGGTACATGCCCTGCACCGGAGGAGCCCCGAAGGGGCGACGACTGGTACAGGGCAAATCTTTTTCTCTTTTAAAAGGAATTACTTCTTTAGAGCAAGAAATTCTCCGTAGGATATCAGCTTAATGCCGTTGTTGTGGATGGTATTTTTGACTCTGGGCTCGGTGAGAGCAAACAGCTCGGCTTCGGCGCCGGCATGCCAGTTATACCTGTCAATAACTTCGGGGCTTAGAAACCCGGGGTGGCATACAAGCTCTGTCACGCCGTCTTTCAGGCCGCCGAGCATCTCTATCAAAAGATCTTCTTTAAGCTTACCCGCGTCGAGAAGCCCGAGAAAGTGATCCGTATAGAGGAGCCCGGAATTCTTAAATAGTCTTGCGGTCCTGCCCGAAAAATATGAAAGGATGGACTTTTTATAAAGATCCCTTATATTGAACGCTCGCATAGGCCTGTCTCCCCGAGGATATCTCAATGCCGGAATATTGAATTCTTTGGCCAGCGAGACGAAGATATTTAAAATTTCGGGCACCATGTGTACGTGCTCGTGACTATTGATATGTGTTATCTTCGCACCGGCCTTTTTCAATAGTTCCAGCTGGGCTTTCAGCTCTCTTTTGAACCCTTCGAGATCAGCCTTTCCAAAAACGATATCCTTAAAGAATCGATTATGGTTTTTATAAAATTTTGAGGAGTTCAGGAGGGGCTTTGTTTCGGTAAGAGCCAGGTGAGCGCCTATCTCTTTCAAGCCCAGGTCTTTTATTATCCTTACGGCGTCCCCGAACGTTTCGCCCGTAGGTATTACGCTTACCGAGCTTACGATCCCCTCGCGACAGGCCTTCGCGAGGCCTTCGTTTATGCTTTCAGTAAGGCCCAGATCATCGGCTGTAACTATAAGGTACTTCACCCCGCTCCTTTGGCAAATTCATTATTATATTTGCCTATAACATTTTGCCTACCCATTACGCTTGATTTATCCATTACATCTGATTTTCCCACACAATAGTGCAGTGCCAAAGGGGGCGGGGTTCACAGCGCTCTCCTCGAGAATCTGTACGCCAACATATCCCAAAAGGTCCTCGCCACGACGCTCATCCTGGATATCGTAGACACGCCTTTTGTGCGAAGGTCGAATATCAGCCCGAACTGCTTTATCTTGAAGCCCCTCTTCAGGGCCTCGGCGAATATCTCAACGTCCACGAAAGGGCTTTTCGATATAAGACGGAGATCTTTTATCACCTTAGACCTGTATATCTTAAATCCGGAATTTATGTCCTTTATTCTGAATCCGAATAGAGTCTGCACAAGAAAATTGTAGACCTTCGACATCACGATCCTCTTCAGGCTATCGTCTTTCAGCACGAGACTGTAGCCCGTGACGACGTCCGCCTCCTCCAGCAGCGCGAGCCCCTTCTTCATATCCTCTTCTTTTACCGGCAGATCAGCGTCCGTATAAATGATTATATCTTTTGAAGCGCTCTTTAACCCCGCGCCGAGCGCTCCGCCGAATTTTGTATTTTTCTTCAGCCGCACGCTCTTTACATGGGAATCGGCCTCGGATAATCTATCGGCTATATCGCCGGTCCCGTCCGATGAAGCGTCGTCGGCCAGCACTATCTCGTAGTCGTCGGCCAGCTCTTTTGCCAATCTCGCCACACTACCTGCGGTCTCTTCTATATTGGCCGACTCGTTATACATGGGTATGACAAATGATATCGCGGGGTATCTCACCCCGCCCATTCCTTTTTCATTCATAAGAAATTTGTTCTTTCATTAAGTTGAATATATTTTGCCATATAAAATCAATGCTCTGCATAAGAATGGGCGGGGTCATAAGGGTTTATTTGTTATGAGCCGCTTCTTGCCGCTCTTAAGCACCACCACCACCACATTTTTTGGCTTATCGATCCCCGGGCCGTACAAATCAACGACATTCTTCTGCTTCAGAACGCACCAGACCCTTTCTTCGGAGCCCATCAGTTCATGCAATGCCGAGTAATCAACTATCTTTATCGGTACTTTGCCGGTATAGAACGCGACACCTGCCCGATAATCGTATTCGCTGCCTATCACTTCCCCTTCTTTATGGTATTTAAGCAGCTCTTTCGCGAGAGCCTTGCTCGATTCGTGAGGCTCCAGTGCGGGCAGTATCAGTTTATCTACGGGATACATTATTAAAACCACCGAATAAGCGATCAGTAGAAATGCCGCAATAAATTTTCTACTGATAAATGCTGTCAAAGATAGCGCTATGCCGAATATAAGAAACAGGCCCGTTATGACAGTCTTACCCAGGATCTCCGGATAGTCCATCTTTATGAATATGCAGATGCCTATAAAGGCCGGGAGAATTATCCCCGGGAGGGCATAATATGAAGCCTTCATCCATCTTACAAAGTTCGCCGCGGCTCCTTTATTCAGGAAGTCATCCCAGAGCTTTCCCGCGATAAGCGCAAGCGATAGAAAACATGGAAATATATACGTCGGAAGCTTTGTGCTCGACGCGGTAAAGAATAAAAATATTACAAAGAACCATAGGAGAATGAACAAATAATGATTTCTATGGACTCGCGATTCGGTATTCGAAAAAAATGCTCCCTTGAAAAATCGCCAGAAACCTAACGGCAGAAAGACGCTCCACGGGAAGAACCCGCCTAGAGCTATAGGGATATTGTAATAGACCTGGGACCCTATCCTGTGTTCCGGAGTTAAAAATCTTGTTATATTTTGGAATCCAAAAAACGTACTTATGAAGTCCTGCGCGTGAAGTTTATACATTATGAGGTACCATGGCTTAGCTATGATCGCAAAAACTATCAAAACTCCCGCCAGCAAGAACCCTCTTTTAAATATGGTAAAATCTTTTGTGAGCACCAGGTATAATATTATTACGAAAGCGGGCAGTAATAAACCTATCGGCCCCTTGGTGAGCGTCGCCAGGGCGAATGCCGCCGAAGATAGCAGATAAAAGTAGCCTCTCTTCCTGATCTGTCCATAGAAGAAGAAGAGGACTCCGAATAACATGAGAGTGAATAACACCATATCGGTAACACAGCCTATCGAGAGTATCAAATACTCAAGGCTTGTCGCCAATATGACCGCGGAGAATATGCCCGCCCTGTTACTGAAGAGGAGCCTTCCTATGAGGTATATCCCGACGAGCCCTAAGAACCCGAAGAGGGCGCATGGGAATCTTACGGCAAACTCGTTTATACCGAATACTTTATAGGATATTTCGATGAGCCAGTAGAAGAGGATCGGTTTTTCGAACTGGGGCTTTCCATAAAGAGTGGGCGTGAGCCACTCCCCTTTCAGGAACATCTCCTTGGCTGTCTGGGCGTAGAAGGTTTCATCCGGGTCCGTGAGGGCTATCTTATCCAGCTGGAAAAAATAGAGATAACCTGACAGGGCCAATAGAAGAAGGACGACTATTATCGGTCTTTCGAGCAGTTTCATCATTATAAATTATTGTCCTAGGGAAGAAGAGCCTTCGACCTGTGAGAGTAACTTCTGTATACCACGGCCGCTAAGAATATCTTCGCTAATTCTATGGTAAAAAATGGCAGGACGCCTATCAGAATGGCGTTAACAAAACTGATCCTGTAGATCAGCATAAGCCAGAGAGTTCCAAGAGTATATAGAATGACATTCCCTATCAGAAATGAGGCTGTGATCTTGAAGAGGTTCCGGCTCTCTTTCTCCAGGATCTTGCCCACGAGAAAGGACGCCGCCATAAAACCTATCAGATATCCGCCGGTGGGGCCCAA
>JAPLMG010000287.1 GCA_026387165.1 Candidatus Omnitrophota bacterium | reverse complement strand
ACTCTATGGCCGCTTCGAATATTCCGGACAGAGCTTCCTCTGTTCGCATATCCTTTAAGAGCATCTCGAGAGTGGTCTTGACTATGATGGTTCCGACACGCGCGCGGTACTTGTTATATGAGCTTAGCCTCTCCAGGTGGTTCTTAAGCTGAATGTATGTAAATGTGCATATGAAAAGTAACGACAGGGCAGTTATAAGGAGAGCCACTCTTACGTGCATTTTAAATCTTGGCATCTTTATTGTATGTCTTTCAGCTCGAGCTGTATCGACTGCAATCCCTGCCAATCGTTTATGGACGGTATATAGGCCAGGTTCACTCCGGATCCCGGCTTTGGGACGTCAAGTTGAGACCTCCCGAAACTCACGGCCTCGCATGTAGTGGAATTGTCGGTCACCCACATCTTGAAACCATTCTTACCTATCTGTCTCGTACCTTCCTTGACGAGAAGGTTGCGGGAGGAGAATACCGGCCTCGGGTTCTCCTCTCCAAACGGAGCCAGTCTTTCTATCTCGCCTATAACACTCTCTGTCAGATCATTCAGGGGTATATCCATATCTATATTAAGCTGGGGCGAAAAGATCTCTTCGGCGGCGTCTTCGTATTTCAGGGAGTTGATCATCTCCCTGAAATCATCAAGCTTATTCTTTTCTATAGTTAGACCACAAGCCCCCTCATGGCCCCCGAACCCTACAAGAAGATCCTTACACTTCAGGATGGCGTCGAACAGGTTGAACTTGTCTATGGATCTACCCGAGCCTTTACCGTGTTTCCCGTCCAAGGACACAAGTATAGTAGGACGATAGAATCTATCGGCAATCCTTGACGCTACAATACCGATAACTCCGGGATGCCAATTTTCGCCTCCTAAGACTATCACTTTATGATGCTTAAAATTAACTTCCCGTTCGACTTTTGAGAGCGCTTCTTCGAGTATGCCGGCCTCTATCTTCTGCCTGTTCCTGTTCTCCGCGTTCAGCATCTTCGCTAATATTAGAGCTTCCGCCTTGTCGCTTGCCATCAGCAATTCTAAAGCCTTCTGCGGAGAGCCCGTGCGTCCCATCGCGTTTATCCTCGGCCCCAGGATAAAACCTATGTGGCCGCTCGATATCTCTTTTCCGTTCAAACCGGAGGCCTCTGTAAGGGCTTCCAACCCTATTCTGGTCCTTCTGTTTATCTCTCCTAAGCCGTGCTTTGCGAGTATCCTGTTCTCCCCCTTCAATGGGACTATATCCGCTATCGTTCCAAGCGATACTAAGTCCAAAAAATCCTCCGCTAAAAACGATGTCCCTTCGTACAGCGCTTTGGCCAACTTATACGCGATACCAACGCCCGCCAGATGCTTAAAAGGATATCCGCAGTCTTCCTGAAGCGGATTTATTATGGCATATGCCGCGGGAAGCCTGTCCTCCACTATTTCATGATGATCGGTGACGATAACATCTATTTTGTAAGCCTTGGCGTGCTCTATCTCGGCAAAAGAACCGATACCGCAGTCAACCGTCACTATCAGGGATACACCATCTCTTTCGGCCTTCTTGATCGCGCCGACATTAAGGCCATAACCCTCTTCCAGCCTGTTAGGTATATAGGTCTCGGCAATAGCCCCCAAGTTCTTTAAAGCTGTATAGAGTACGGTCACGGCCGTCATCCCATCCACATCGTAGTCGCCGTAAACTAAGATCTTCTCCTTACCTGATATGGCGCTCTGTATGCGTTCCACCGCTCTACTCATACCCTTCATAAGGAATGGATCGTGACAGGACGACAGCGAACAGGCGATAAATTCGCCGGCCTCTTTTAGGCTGTCGATGCCTCTATTTGACAGGAGCTGCGCCGTTATCTTCGATATGTTGAGTTCTTGAGAGAAAGCGTTCTGAATGGCGGGATTTACGGGCTTTACCTTCCAGGTCTTTTTCACCCCGCCCTTTTGACAAATTAATCGGCTATCTTGCATATACTTTTACCATTTTTCCAATAAAAACGTTTAATCGTGCCAACATAAGGCCTGTGCGTCAAAAGGGCGGGGTTCATATTATTTTTTAGGCTCTATATGCACTACGACATCAGTAACTCCGGATACGCGGCTCTTTATAGCGCCCTCTATCCGGAAACATATGTCATGAGCCTTGTCAACATGCATATCGGGGTTCACCTGCACGTGGAGATCGACATGTATGTCGTCGGCTCTGCCGCGCGTCCTTATCTTGTGGCAAGCCCTGACGCCTTTAACGGCCATAACAACATCCGCTATCTTGTTATCGTCGGATATCACGATCTCATCGCACAGGACCTTGGAGCTGTCTTTTGCGATAGAAAAAGCCGCGTACGCTATAAAGAACGCTATCATGATCGTCACGATCGGATCCAGGATGGGGAATCCTAATTTGATCACTATCATCGCGATTATTACAGAAGCGGACGTGAATATATCGGCCTTTGTATGCAATGAATCGGATACGAGAATATCGCTATTCAGGCGCTTGCCCGCCCTGTATTCGTATGTCATGACAAAGATATTGATGGACATAGTTACCAGCATCACTATCATGCTTACAGCGTCTATTTGAGGCGCCCCGTGGCTATGCAGACGCTTTATGCCCTCGCTGAAAAGATTGAAGCATACAAAGAAGAGCATCCCGGCGATCGCCAGGGCGAAGAGCGTTTCGTATTTTTTATGGCCATACGGATGGTCCTTATCCGGAGGGCGGCGCGCCAGCGTTATACCGATGAGGCCTATTATATTGGAAGCGCCGTCGGCAAGAGAGTGAAACCCGTCGGCCATCATGCTGGTGAAATGCGTAGCGTAGCCATAGAATATCTTGGCCAGAGCCACGCCCCAATTCAATACCAGGATGACCAGCAGTATGCGTTTTATATCTCTAAAGCGCTTCTCTTGATCCATGGCCATATTTCGGCTCACTGCTGTCCAAATTAGCCTGTCTGTCATTCCCGCGCAAGCGGGAATCCAGACGAGGATTGGTTATGGATGCCCGCCCTTCGACTTCGCTCAGGGCATGCTTTCGCGGGCATGACATGATTTAGTATCTCAAAATAAGTTTCTCGACGAGTATGCAATATTAATTTGGACGCAAGTGATTTCGGTTATCT
The DNA here is from genome assembly GCA_026387165.1 of Candidatus Omnitrophota bacterium. Taxonomy (GTDB): domain Bacteria; phylum Omnitrophota; class Gorgyraeia; order 2-01-FULL-45-10; family 2-01-FULL-45-10; genus 2-01-FULL-45-10. The sequence goes on along the minus strand of JAPLMG010000287.1, from coordinate 1,756 downwards.
TTTAGCGACAATCTTCTTCTGCCATGATATTATCAGCGGGCTCGATATATAGACGGTGGAATATACTCCGGATATGAATCCTATAAATAGACAGAACGCGAAGTTATTCAGGACCTCTCCCCCGAAAAATAGAAGAGCTACCACTACAAGCATCGTCACGCCCGTCGTAAGAATAGTCCTGCCAAGCGTCTGGTTTACGCTTAAGTTAACTACGTCTATGAAACTGCCCTTCTTGACGAGCCTTAGATTTTCGCGTATTCTGTCATAGATGACGATGGTGTCGTTGATCGAATAACCCGCTATCGTAAGAAGCGCCGCCACTATCGTAAGATCGAACTGCCTGTGTGTGAGCGCCAGGGCGCCCACTGCTATCAGAACGTCATGCAGTAGTCCGATGACGCCGGCTATGGCGTATTTTATATTAAAGCGTATCATCACATAGACTAATATGCCCGCCAGGCCCAGCATTAAGCTCACGGCGGCATTCTGCTTCAGGTTCTTTCCCACAGCGGGGCCCACCGTCTCAACCTTGAGGGTTATCTTTGAATTTATTGGTAAAGAGATCGTTCATCTCTTTGGTGGTATCGGCCTGAGTCCTCACTATAAGTTCCTTCGGATTTCCATATTGCTGTATGGAAGCGTCGCCTAAGCCTATCTCCTTCAGGCTGCTCCTTACAGCATCTATCTTGATCGGCTTATCGAACATGAACTGCTGCAGGGTGCCTCCGGAGAAATCTACGCCATAGTTCTTCTCGCCGCGCATGGCGAATATCGATACGCCGGCTATTATGATGACCGCGGAGATCAAATAGCATATTCTTCTCTTAGAGATAAAATCAAACTTCGTCTCGGGTATTATTGACATGAATTTCAACCTGGCAAGGTCGAATTGATCGCACATAAGCTCGAAACACGTACGCGTGCAAGTTATTGCCGTAAAGAGGTTGGCCAACAGGCCTATCGTCAACGTTACCGCGAATCCTCTTATGGGTCCGGTTCCGAATTTGAATATCAGCGCGGCGGCTATTATTGTGGTGAGGTTGGAATCAAATATCGCGGAGAATGCCCTGTGGTATCCGGACGCTATAGCTGCCCTTAAGCTCTTCCCGAGCTTAAGCTCTTCCCGTATCCTCTCATAAATAAGAACGTTCGCGTCGACAGACATACCGATAGTCAATATCAAACCCGCTATGCCGGGCAGAGTTAAAGTGCCCTTGAACATCGCAAGACACGCGAGTATTATAAGTAAGTTCAACGCCAGCGCAAGATTGGCTATAACGCCCGCTAAGCGATAGAAGACCATCATAAAGATGAATACGAGGAGGCCGCCTATTATGGTGGCTCGCAGCCCGGCCTTTATAGAGTCGGCTCCGAGAAGCGGGCCTACCGTTCTCTCTTCCTCCACTATTACAGGCGCCGGCAGAGCGCCCGCCCTCAAGACTATGGCGAGGTCATTCGCTTCCTCGACCGTAAAGCTTCCGCTGATCTGAGCCTGGCCGGAAGGTATGGGCTCGCGTAATACCGGCGCCGACAGGACTATTCCATCGAGAACTATCGCCAGGCGCTTACCTACATTGGCTTGAGTTATCGCATAAAAAGCTTCCGCGCCCTTGGGATTGAGCGCCAGCGAGACGTAAGGCTCTCCGAACCCGCGGGAGCTGAAATCCGTCTTGGCGTTGACTATAACATCGCCCGTCAAAGAAGCCTCTTTTGATATTAGGACCGGTTCGCGCCCGGCCCTCTCTTTTTCAAGGTA
>JAPLMG010000074.1 GCA_026387165.1 Candidatus Omnitrophota bacterium | reverse complement strand
TTAAACCGGTCAGCTCGTCTTCCGGAATTACCCAGATATCCGTCATCTCTACCTCTAAAGCAACTGTCTCTTTCGGCTCAAGCACAACCTCCTGAAAGGCCGAGTAGAGCGCTCTTTCGAAATCATAGTCGATCCGGAACTTTCCGTCGTTTATAACTTCATCCGCGGAGATGCCCTTGGGCAGAAATATTTTTACCGGTACCGTCCTCATCTCGTTCTCGGAAGGGTTTGCTACTATCATCTTCATCTTTACGGTCTGGGCGGAATATGCGCCTGAAGCCTGGCGTATCGCGTCGTGCGTCAGAAAGACGCTTAAAAAGAGCGTTATCAGGATTAATTTACGAATCGGCGCCTCCAAAATATATTGTAGAGCACTGCTGTCCAAATTAGCACAATTTCCTCCTCACCTTAATCCTCTCCCTCTTTGGGGGAGAGGAAATTATGAGGAAATCCCCTCTCCCCTTTAGGGGAGAGGGCAAGGGTGAGGGGTATGTAAAGATCGAATCTCAAAATGCCTTTTCCGTCGCAATGACGAAAAACACGAATTGTGACACGGCCGCAATGACGACATTTTACTTTTCAATTTCGCCTTTTTGGCTCTCGGGCCCACCCGCCTCGAACCATGTCTTTACGACGGGACCTTCTTTCTCTTTGAGCATCGTCTTTACGGTTTCTGTGAGCGTTCTTAATTCGGCTATCTGGTTCTGCAAATTGTCTAACGTCGCCGGCATCTTCTTTCCCTCTTCCTTTGCCACGCCTTTTATCCCCGCTTCCAGCGCCACTTTTTTAAGCGCCTCTTTTGTCTCCTTGACAGAGGCGGCCATCTTCTCCATGTCGGCGCCGGCCGTCTCGGCCGGTATTTCGCCTATCGAGTCCTTGATTTCGGTTACGGCGTCGTTGACGCTGCTAAGCAGGCTATACGCGGTATCGGTCTTGCCTTTTAAATTTACCTCATCACGCAGCTGCTGGATTTCGTTGTAGGCGCCATTGGCAACTACGGAAACACCCGGGACCGTGCCGGTCTGAGCGTAAACATCGGCTATTTTACCGAAAACGGTCTGTCTGCCGGAAGCGTCATTAGGAGTGCCCAGGTTTGTTTCTATGGTATCAATATGTCCGATGATGTCCGCGGCGTCGTAGCTTCCCCATTTGGCGGCAAGGATATCTAAATTCGCGCTTACGCCGGAAAGCTTGCCGCAAAGCGTATTTGCCCCGGAAGCGTCTGAGGCGGCCCCAACAGCGCTTTTGATATTGATTATATTGGCGCTCACGCCGTCCAGGCTCGCGGCAAGGGAATTTACCTTTGCCTCTATTCCGGCAAGGCCTACGGTGGCGCCCACATTCATGATCATACTATCGGCGCTGGCGGTGTCCGGCTCCGAACAGAATATGGTGTAGTCTCCCGTTCCCCAGCCCGAAGCAAAGGTTACATCGTATTCATAGACGCCGGTCGCGCCGATTTCAGCCATTGCGGCGCTTGGAACCCGGGCGACGTTATTGTCGTCGTAAACGACAATAAGCGGCGATTTTAACGAATCGGTCTGATAGCGTATAGTCACTCTATCCCCCGTATTGACCGAAGTGGGCCGGTTCAGGATCTTCGAGCGCGGGCCCTTTTTAAGTTCGCTGGCGATCGTCGCGGTGATATTGCCGCCGCTACTCGCCAATATATCGCTTACCCTGGAATATAAGGTAGCGGATTGGTCACTGCCCACCGCGGTTTTTACCAAAGCCATATCTGTTTGCAGCGTATCCGCTTTTGCTCCAAGGCCCGTGCCAACGCTTGATTGTATGGCCCCGACATTTGCCCCAAGGCCCGTGCCAACGCTGGCCTGGATAGCGGATATCGCGCCTTCGGAGGCAGAACGATGAGAGTCAAGGTCGGCGGCCAGCGCTGTAACCTGCATTACAGAAGAAACAGCCGGAACGGCAATCGCGTAGATGACATTGCTGGAATAGAGCGCGCCCGCATTGAGAATCTGAGCCTTGCCGAAATAAGATGTATTACGGTCTATACCGGTAAGGTCCCACGCCAACCTGAATACGCCGTTGGCATTGGGAGAACTTGAGGTAAGGTCATTGCCCGCGCCCGCGCCGTTAATATCAACGACATTCCCGTCTTTATCCTCTATACTCACCGTGCAGCTGGTCGGCCCGGTAACGATTTTGCCTGACTTTTCTAACCAGGAGTTGATTATAAAGGAGTCGCTTGGCGCGTCGTAGGTAAAATTGGAAAAGATGCGGTGTTCCTGTCCGGCGATCGCAGTCAGAGACATCAGCGCAGCCAGGGTCTTGGAGGAATCCGCTGTCCAGTCGGAAAAACCTCCATCCGCATACTCCGGCATCCTTGACCAGGTAGTGCTGTAGATCCCGTAAGGGTACTTATGCGAGGTATTCACTCCTGAAGTAAGGCCTGAGTCGCCCCAGCCGGAGCTGCAGCCTACGCTTAAGCCGGCTAGATTAGTCAGTGTCTGGGAATCGCGCAACGAAAAGGTAATGGTATAATAGATAACGTTAAAAGGGTCGGAAATCACTGTTGTTGCCGGATGCCCGCTTGAGGCATCAACTACCTTGACTTTAACCGCTAAGGTAGGGGTCGTCTGCGGATCATTGCCCACGGATAAAATTATATCCGGAACCGTCCAGGGGTAAGTATTGCTATTGGCGATTGCCCCTGAGGTAATCTCGGTCCAGGCCGCATAGCTATCCTTTGAAGTGGCATAATATAGCCTGATCTGGCCCATGGTGCCGGTATTGGTCCAGGTAATATTATGCGGCTCATTGACCGCCCAGTTTAAACCGCCGGTCGGCGCGGTTATGGTGATACCGGAGCTTATGGTAAAAACAGCGTTGGAGGTATCGCTTGAAGCCGGGTGGCCGGGATCCGCGTCGGATATGCGGATCAGGGCCTGCGAAGAAATGGCGTTAGGCACGCCCCAGCTGAATAAGCCGTCATTAGCGACAATGCCGTCGTTTACTGTGCCTTCGCTTTCTAATATGCTGCTATAGCTTGAGCCGTTATTGGAGGAATATTCGATCTTTACATTGGTAACGTTTCCGGCGACCGACCAGGTGATATCGCTGCTGTCTTCCACAGCAAGCGCCTCCCCGCCGTTTGGCGCGGTAACGGTAACCACGGATTTAATATTAAACGCCTGCGAAGTCGTTACAGGATCCCCGTCCGCGGCATCGCTGATACGTATCTGCGCGGCGTTGGTAGGCGTATTCGCTACTGCTGTCCAGTCGTAACTTCCGCCATTAATCGTGGAGGCAGTGATGGTATTCCAGCTTGACCCGTCGTAGTATTCAATTTTGACATGGGTGAATGATCCGGTGTAATTCCATGTTATAGCGTGAGATGTTCCGCAATTCCAGGTTACCCCTGAAGCAGGCGAGGTGATGCCAATGCCTGTAATCGAGAAATAATCGGCTGAGATGCCGTAAGTTAAGCTATCCTGCGCGTCAGAGACCCTTACCTTAAATGTGGCGCCTGTGGTTGTAGGCGTCCAGCTGTAGGGGACGGTATTCGCCATTGAAGCAATAATGGTATGCAGATCAGAAACAAAGTTATCCTCGGAGTATTCTAACTTAACATTGGCAATTGTGCCTAGATCTGTAGTCCAGGTAATGTTATGGCCGCTATTGGCTGTCCATTGCTCGCCGCCGTTAGGCGCGGTCAGAGTGAACTGGCCGTAAACCGTAAACGCGCTTGATGTGAATGATATGGCATTTGCGTCAGAGTCGGCAGTTGTACTCGACAGGCGCAGCCTGACATTGACTGAGGCGGTAAAGTTGCTTGGGATATTCCAGAGGTAACTTCCTGCTGCCGCGGAAGTAGAAGCGATAATCTCTGTCCAGGCGCCGTTGTTGACCGAATATTCTATCTTTAAATTTGTGATGCCGTTTGATGTCCAGGTAATGTTCGTGCTTGACGAGGCCTGCTTTCTCTGGCCGCTTGACGGCAAGATAAGGGCAACTTTCTGCACGGTGAAAACGTCAGTGGATTCGTCTTTCACGTCAGGATCCGAGGCATCGCTTACCCGTATCTTGAATCCCGCGCCGCCCAAAGAGACGCTCGGCGTCCAGGAATATCCTTGTGTATTCGCGGTTGAGGCGATAATCGTATTCCAGCTCGAACCGTCATAATATTCTAATTTTACGTTAGAGATCGTGCCTGTGGTCTGCCACTGTATTACGTGAGCAAAGCCGCCGGCCCAGGTTTCACCGCCGTTAGGAGCCACTATGTTCAGCCCGCCGGCCAGTTTGAATACAGCGTTGGAGATATCGGTATATGTCGAGTCCGCGCTGTTTGAGACGCGCACAAGGCATTGAATTGAGGCAGTGGCAGGCGTAATCCACGAAAGCGGGCTTGGGTGGTTTGTAGAAAGAGTGGTCCAGTCTAAACCGTTATTTATGGAATACCTCACCGTATTCTGGCCTGTGGCCAGACCGCCAAAAGTATCCCAGGTGATAGGGAAATCGGTGAGGACGGCCCAGGTTTCACCGCCGTTAGGGGATGAGACCTGAATGGGAGAAAGAATATTAAAGGCAGAGGAAGTTCTGGAAGTTAGGCCGCTTGCCTGAGCGGAGATGGTAAAACCCGTTCCGGCGCGGCTGATATATAAACCCAGCCCCGAAAAATCCGCCACACCCGCTACTGCCGCTTTAGAAGTCGTGCCGCCAAGTGTGCTTGCCGGAGGAGACGGAGGGTCGTTTGTAATGATTAAAGAGACTGTATTCACGGCCGTCGGTACCACATTATCAAAAACGTCAAGGATATTTATTACCGGCGCCGTAGTAAAAGCCACGCCGGCATAGATATAGGTGCCGGCCGGCTGAGTGGCAAAGGCGAGCTTGTATGCCGCGCCGTACCCCACCGCTGTATCCGTAGCGTAGGATGCCAGGCTATGTCCGTCGCCTGAGCCGCCTCTAAACATTACCGGATTAATCTGATGCCGCGACCAGCCGTCTCCTGAGCCGCCGGTGTATTCGGCGTAGCTTAAGGAACAGGGTACAGGAGACAGGGGGCAGTATAACAATGCCAGCGCCGCGATAGTCAGTATGAATTTACGCATTGGTACCTCCGTGGTAACAAAAAGTGTAAAGCAAGAAAATCGCTCCGCGATAACTTCATAAGATTTTCAGTGGTTAGGAAAGTATTTTATACTTTCCTATACCAGAACAAAAGAATTACGGGGTCCTGGCACAGCGTCCGCCGCTATCGTCGCACCGGTCCGCGACGATGCCCGTGGCCCTGTTACGGTCAGAGACGCGCCCGTATGGGGCATCGTAGCCCCATCCACCGCCGCGGAAGCCCGAGCCGACAGCATCTGTGCCCGGCCAGTTAACAGTATTGGCATTCCCGCTTGCGTTTAAGCTTCCATCCCCGTGCAACCCGGTAAAACTTTTTCCTGTGGCATGCCCTATAGTTACAGCGGCGAATATCCCGCAGCGAACCGGGTTTGAGTATGCCGCGTTATAAATGCAGTTGCCCAGCGTAGTCTGGTAATTCGTGTCAATGCCTTCGATGGCCGTTCCCTCGTTCGCCAGAGTGTAGACTGACGCGGCTATAGTGGCTGTGCCCCAGGCGTATTCATTAGCTACGGCGGCGGCTATGCCTCTGCAGGCCTTTTCAAACTCAAGTTCGGTGAATGGCCGAAGGGCGGCCCAGTCGGCATAGGCAATCAAGTCAGCCCAGGAAAGAAAATTACATGCCACATTCGCGTTCGCGCCTGCTGTGGCATCACCCGAAGTCCAGCTTATGGTATTACGGTTAACTTCGGCATCATCTGCCTTGCCTGTTACGTTAAGCACGCCGCCTGTTATATCTCTGGTTGTCTTTTGGTCAGAGGTTAAGGTATTAAAGAAATCCACATATTGTTCCTGCGAAAGCTCATATTTCATTGCGTAGAAGGCGCTGTAGCCGTTGGGCCAGGAGGCATTAGGCGCGGTCTGGCCGGAGGGATAGCCGCCATATGGCGGGCTTCCCGAAGGCGCGGTAGCGGCGCCCGCGGTGTTGATCATCGTCTTGGTAAAACAAGATGTTTCGGCTCCGCCTGAGCCGGCGCTGAATGTGCCCAGCGGGATATAGACCATCTCCACAGCGAAAACTTTTACCCGCGCGCTTGTAGCTGAGCTGATCGCCGTAACGCCGTCACTGCTTAATTTATCCGAGCCCCAGTCCCAGACAAACTGCAGGCCGGTAGCGGAGAGCGTGCCGGAGCCGGTAGCCGCGGAAGAGATCTGGATAAAAGCGCCTTTATTATCGGAGGGAACGACAATATTCAGGAGTTTGCTCACCCCTCCCACAGTAGCGGTACCTTCGGAAAAACCGATGGGGTCTGTGCCTCCCCCTGTTGTCTTCAGGGTCGCGTGCGACCAGGTCGCGCCTGCGTCAGTAGAATACTTTACAAAGACCCACGCCGCGTCATAATTAAGGGAGTTTCGCCAGGAGTTATCCCAGGAAATAGCAAATTGAATTTTACAGGTCTTTGCCGCGGCGTTCTGTCCGGTGATCACCGGATTAGAGACTGCGACGTTGTTAGCCTGCGCTTGTGCAGTGAATAATATCGTAGCGATGACAAAACTGATCAAGGGGATCAGGATATTGTGGTATCGGTATTTGGAAAGTGGGGTATCGGGACATTTGGCAAAATCTCCTGCCCAATCTACCAATTTTCTAATCTCCAAATCCTGATCCCCAAATCCACTGATATTCTTTTTTTCATTCTTATTCATCTTTTATCACCTCATCTACGTTTAAGATAATCAACGCTCCCGCTTATACCTTTTATAAGTCTAATATCGCAGCAATGATAAAACTGGTTAAGGAGATCGGGATATTAGGGTATCGGGATTTGGAGATTGGGGTATTTGGGTATTGGGATTTTGTCCCAATCTCCTGATTTCCTAATCCCCAAATCCCAATCTCCCGATCACCCAATATCCCTAAATCACCATCTCCCCTTCTTCTCCCTGATCCCCTTCGCGCCCGTCTCGCCCCAGACCTTGTCTTCCGTTTCAAGCTCGTTAAGGCGCTCTTTTATTTTTAGCGCGTCCGCCGCCTCAGGGCCTATCTTAAGGTATTTCCGGTAATGCTCGATCGCTTCATCTCTTTTGTTCTTCGCTGTATCGTAGATCAGGGCCAGATTAAAATTAGCGGCGGAGTCATCAGGCCTGGACTCGAGAACTTTTTCGTATTCCCGGATCGCCTCATCATACTTATTCTGCCCCTGCAGTATAACTCCGAGGTTATAGTGCATATCGGCGGTCTCTTTTTTCAGGCGCGCCGAAGCTCTTTTCATGCCGGCGAATCCGGAGAGGGCTTCTTTAAGGTCGTTGCGCAATTTTTTATTCTCCTCAATATAGCCCTTCTTTTCTTCCTCAAGCCTGTCTATAACGGCCCGCGGCTCAATCCCTTTTACTTTATTTCCATATTTCTTTTTCGCTTCCGGCTCCGGGGCGCTCACTTGCGGCTTTAGCTCGCGCGCCGCCTCTAATTCCTTTTCTAATTGAGCGTCTCTTTCCTGAATATTATTTTTCTCTTCGGCAAGCCGCTTATTGGCATTATCCAAATCGACAATGCCGCTTTGAAGATATCCGACTTCTTCTTTGAGTTTGGCGTTTTCCTGAGTGACTATTTTAATCTTGCCGAAAATAGCGTCTCTATCTCGGTTTGCGCCCGCTCTCTCTCCCTCTAAAGCGGCTATCTTATCCCTGAATGCGCTGTTTTCATCCTCTAAGCTTTCAACCCGCGTTAAGAGCCGCTCGTTCGCCGCCTCAATCACTCTTGCCGCGGACGTATCCTCACCACTCTTCTGTTTCTCGCTTTCGGCGGCGCGGGTTTCGCCGGCGAACACAGCGGATAGTGAATAATAAAGAGCGAATAGCAATAAGACGATTATGAGTCTACGCATTGAATGCCTCCGTACTCTTAAAGGTATCGGGATTTGGAGATTGGGGTATTTGGGTATTGGGATTTTGTCCCCAATCTCCTGATTTCCTGATCCCCAGATCCTAATTTCTTAATGCCCTTCACAAAATTATTTTCTCATTTGTTTCGCTTCATCCCCCTCACCCTATCCCTCTCCCCTATGGGGAGAGGGAATTACGTGAAGCCCTATAATTTCCCAATTTCCTAATTTCTTAATCCTGATACCCATTTCTACTCACCCGCTCTCCCCGCCTACTGATCAGCCGGCTCATTTTCATACCCTCTCAACCCCTTCGGCGAATTCAGCTCTTTCTTGACCCCTGAATCTTCCGTCATGATATGCGGGGTAATAAAGACGACTATCTCGGACTTCTCCAGATCATCCTTGGCCTTCCTGAAAGCCGCGCCCGCTAAAGGCAAGTCTCCCAAAAACGGCAGTTTATCCACGGTCTTTGTTTTCTCGTCTTTTCTTAGCCCGCCGATCATCACGGTATTTCCGTCCTTTACCATTACGGTAGTTTCCGCCGTGGTATGCGCGACTAACGGGACGGTATTTTCCACGTCCGCGGCTATCTTATAGGTAAGCGACCCGTCCACGTTGGAGATGTCCGGAGCTATCCTCATAGTGATATATCCCTCGTCGTTGATAGTGGGGGTTACGGTAAGCTGGACGCCGACATCCATAAATGTTACCTGCGCGGCGGTGGAAGAGGTAGTGGATCCGGTAGCGATAGTTGTGGTAACATAGGCCTCGGTCCTGCCGATATGGATCTTGGCTTCATGCCCGTTGATAACCGCTATGCTGGGCGATGAGAGGTTGCGCGTTTCGCCGAATTCCTGCAGCACCGCGACTATCGCCGAGTAATCAAAGCCGCTGACTCCCTGGCCTGGATTATTGCCTACTGCAACCCTAAAGAAAGTGGTGAGCGTGCTGGGAAAGGAGAATGTATCGGCCAGGCTGATCCCGTACTGCTGAGCCTTTGCCCAGACCTCTTCCCATTTTATGCCCATATTAAAGTTATCTTTTAAGATAACCTTGAGAACCCTGACTTCCAGCAAGACCTGCTTTGTCTTCCTGTCCAGCCCCTTTATGATTTCTTCGGCTTCTTTGACCCGCGAAGGGAAGGCCGTTACGATAACCTGATTATTCCTTTCATCAGCCACAACCGTGCCTGTCTTTTTGGCGTCAAGCCGCGAATTCAAAACCGCCTGCACCTCTTTGGCCTTGGCGTACTGCAGGGCAAACGTCCTGGTCAGGGTCGGCTGGTCCAGATTACCAACGATCTTTTCCATCTCCCCGATCCTTTCCGCGGTATCCACTAAGATCACCGTGCCGGATTCCTCATCCACTATGATCTTCCCTATATCGCTTTTTACTATCTCAAGCGCCTTAAAAATAGCTTCGGGCTTCGTATATTTTAAATTGATCGTCCGCACCAGGCGCGTGTCCTTAAAACTCTCCCCGTGCAGCAGTTTATACTCTGCTTCTGTCATCACGTAGAGTATATTTCCGCGCCTTTCATAGGCTAAGTTATTCGCCTGCAGTATGATCTCAAGGCCGTCTTTTATGGTGACGTCTTTTAAAAAAATAGAGGCGCGGCCTACGACATCCTTGCCGGCGATAATATTTACATTGCTCTTCATCGCCAGAAATTTCAGGGCGTCCACTATATCCATATCGCGCAGTTCCAGCGCCATCCGCTGGTTTAAGCCGTCTCCTAAAGAATCGAGCACTTGCGAGGGATGCGGCTCTTGCGATAGATCAGGAGCCTGGACTTCCGCGGTTTGAACTTTCGCGACTTGAGCTTCCGCGGCTT
>JAPLMG010000242.1 GCA_026387165.1 Candidatus Omnitrophota bacterium | reverse complement strand
AGCGATTTTTGAGACGATCAAAGATACTGCCATAATACATAAATCAGGCGGCGGCACAGGATTCAGTTTTTCGAGGCTGCGGGCAAAGAACTCTCCGGTGCGTTCTACCGGGGGGATATCGAGCGGTCCGGTCTCATTCATGAAGGTATTTAACGCCGCCACGCAGGCTGTAAAACAAGGAGGAACAAGACGAGGCGCTAATATGGGTATACTTCGCGTTGACCATCCGGACATCCTGGAATTTGTCGCATGCAAAGAGAACGACAAAGATATAACCAACTTCAACATATCCGTAGCGATCACGGAAGATTTTATGAAGAAGGTGCTCGCCGGAGAAGATTATGATCTCATAGATCCCCGCACCAAAAATACGGTTCAAAAGCTTAGCGCCAAAAAAGTATTCGATACAATAATCCAGATGGCATGGAAGAACGGCGAACCGGGGATTATATTTATAGACAGGATGAACCAATATAATCCTACTCCAAAACTTGGGCTTTATGAATCGACAAATCCGTGCGGTGAACAAGTGCTCCTGCCGTATGAGAGCTGTAATCTTGGCTCAATAAATCTTGTAAAAATGGTGAACAACGGCAAGGTAGACTGGGATAAGATCAGCGATACCGTCGAGAAATCCGTGCATTTCTTAGACAACGTCATAGATATGAACGTATATCCCTTGAAACGGATCGAAGAGATGACGAAAGGAAACCGCAAGATCGGACTTGGAGTAATGGGATTTGCGGATATGCTTCTCATGATGGGCATAAGATACGACTCGGAAGACGCGATCGCGCTGGCCGAAAAAGTTATGAAATTTATATTAGACGCCGCGCGCGGCGCCTCTGAAAAATTGGCGGAAAAAAAAGGCGCTTTCCCCAATTTTAAAGGAAGCATCTATGATACGCCGGGCGCCAGGCCCTTAAGGAACGCGACCCTTACCACTATAGCCCCTACCGGAACGCTCTCGATCATCGCGAACTCTTCAAGCGGCATAGAGCCCGTATTCGCCATTACCTATATAAGGAACATAATGGACAATACGAAGATGATAGAAGCGCACCCGTATTTCCAGGAGGTGGCCGAAAAAAGAGGTTTCTTCAAGCCGGAGACTATGAACTTAATAGCTCAGAAAGGTACAATACGCGGCGTGCCCGAAGTGCCGGCCGATGTGCAGCAGCTCTTCGTTACCGCGCATGACATAGAAGCCGTATGGCACATAAGGATGCAGTCCGCGTTCCAGAAGTATACGAACAATGCCGTTTCAAAGACGGTCAATCTGCCGTCCGAAGCTACTTTAGAGGACGTCAAGACCATCTACATGCTTGCCTTTAAGAGCGGCTGTAAAGGCGTCACCATATACAGGGACAAGTCGCGCGATGAGCAGGTGTTGAATATACCTTCCGATAACACTAAAGACCGGCAAAAAACTCAAGCGAGGGTTAAGATAAGCCCGCGCCCGAGGCCGCCGGTAATATTAGGAACGACTACCAAGATCGCGACAGGATGCGGCAATCTCTACATAACCATCAATGAAGACGCAGACGGCCAGCCTTTTGAAGTATTCATGCATATGGGCAAGGCCGGCGGGTGCGCCATGAGCCAGTTAGAGGCGATAGGGCGCCTGTTATCTCTGGGGCTGCGCAGCGGCATAGATGTGGATTCCATAGTCGAACAGCTTCGCGGAATACGCTGTCCTTCACCCAGTTGGGAGAAGGGCGGGAGGATATTCTCATGCAGCGACGCGATAGCCCGGGCCATTGAACAGAGAGCGCAGGAGGCCAAGAATAAAAAAGCCTCCAACGATACCGTCAGCACAAGCGAGACTACCACGGAGACGTCACAACCGGATGCTTCGGGCGGCAGTTCAAAGACTGGGACCATGAAGAAGGCCGGGAACATAGTCGGCGTATGTCCTGATTGCGGCGGAGCGCTGTGGCACATAGAAGGCTGTATGGTCTGTAAGTCCTGCGGCTATTCAAAATGCGGATAAGATTTTAGAGAAATTTTCTACAAACACTTGCAAAAATCGATTTCTGTGGTAGAATTGTACTAATGTAATATGGTGTGTTGTCCGTATGTACTTCATTAAAGTATAGGAAAGGGAGGTGGCGTGATGGATAGATTTGCTCTAATAGTTGCCGATCCTGTAAAGGCAATGTTGATCAAAGTCTGGAGTTATGTTCCTACCATTTTAGGCGCGATCATAATATTAGTTATCGGTTGGATCGTGGCCAAATTTGTTGAGACCATAGTCGTAAGAGCGTTAAAGGCTGCCCGCTTAGATGTAGTAAGTGATAAGGCAGGCCTCGCCAATATGCTGGCACAGGGCGACATAAAGTGGACGCTATCCGAACTGCTAGGCGTGATCGTATACTGGGTGATCATACTGTCAGTTTTAGCATCCGCTCTAAGTGCCTTGAACCTGACTGTCGCGGGAGACCTGTTATCGAGATTAGTGGCCTATATTCCGAATATAATAGTCGCGATATTTGTGCTCGTGCTGGGATCATTTTTGGCGACTTTCGTTGCCGGAGTAGTCCGCACTACAGTAAGCAATGCAGGAATAGGAAATGCGAAACTGCTTGCAAAGATCACGCAGACGATCTTGATCGTATTCTCGGTCATAATAGCCATTGAGCAGCTCAATATAGCGACCGCATTCATAGCCTTCGCGGTCAACATAATATTGGCGGCGATAGGATTAGGCGCGGCGCTTGCTTTCGGCTTAGGATGCAAGGATATTGCCGGAAAGGCGATGCAGGATATGCTGAATAAAGTAAAAAAGTAAATTAGCGGCACAGTTTTATGCAAAGAGGCGCTTCAATCGAAGCGCCTCTTTTGCTTTTCCACATAATTTCCTCTCCCCCAAAGGGGGAGAGGATTAAGGTGAGGGGGAAATTGTGTTAACTTGGACAGCAGTGATGCCCAATGTAAATTTGCGTCAGCGCAAGCGCGGACACCGGAAGTTCCGCCTAAGGGATAGTGGCGGCAGGGAGTAGAATTTTGCGATGATTTGTGCTACAATAAAGACTCTAAACGACAGGAGAGGGCAGATGAAGAAGCTAGTACTATTGAGGCATGGGGAGAGCACTTGGAACAAGGAGAACAGGTTCACAGGATGGACCGATGTGGATCTGTCCGAGAAGGGAATGCTTGAGGCAAAGAAGGCAGGCCAGGCGCTGAAGAGAGAAGGATTCGTCTTTGATGTTGCATACACTTCGGTCCT
>JAPLMG010000110.1 GCA_026387165.1 Candidatus Omnitrophota bacterium | reverse complement strand
CGCCCGCAATAGCGGCACACCGCCTTTTACCATTGTCGCCAGCTGTTTACAGAATAGGGTGAGGTCCGCGAGCTTTACCCTGGCGCCGAATGTAGAAGCCCCGCTTGTTTTACTCACTTCTTTTATGGAAATTATTATGAGATTTTTTCGTGTCAGCTTTGTCTTTAATTCATACTCTGACAGAGCGAATTCCCGCGCTTTTATGGATTTGCCGGAGCCGTCTTTCGCGGAGTACTTATAAGTAGGCATATTATACGGATTTTTCCAGGACTGTAACCCTCAATACTTCCTCAAGAGAAGTTACGCCTTCGTTTATCTTTTCTATGCCGGCCTGAAAGATATCCTTCATACCTTCGGCTTGAGCCGCCATTTTAATGTCGGCGTCGGAAACACCGGCCGCGATCATTTGCTTTATTTTTTTCGAAATGGGAAGAAACTCGTATAACCCGCATCTGCCCCTATACCCTGCGCTGCCGCATTTGTTGCAACCTTTTCCTCTATAGAATTTGATCTCCGATAGGTCCAAGCCGGTCCTTTTTTTGAGCTCGCTTAAGGCCTCCTGCGGCACATCGATTTTTTCCCTGCAATCCGGGCAGATCTTCCGGACAAGCCTCTGCGCTATGACTAAGCTCAAACAGGACGGAATAAGATACGGCTCAAGGCCCATGTGCATGAGCCTTGTCACGACGCTCGCGGCGTCGTTGGTGTGTATGGTGCTTAAAACCAGATGGCCCGTCAGGGACGCCTTGACGGCGTTCTCGAGAGTCTCCAGGTCGCGTATTTCGCCTATCATTATGATGTCCGGATCCTGCCTCAATACGGCCCGCAGTCCCGACGCGAATGTGAGCCCTATCTGGTATTTGGTCTGTATCTGGTTTATACCGTCGATGAGATACTCTATCGGATCTTCTATCGTCACTATATTTTTTTCCGGCGTATTGATGTAACTTAAAGCGGAATAGAGCGTTGTCGTCTTGCCGGAACCCGTGGGCCCGGTAACGAGTATCATCCCATAGGGCTGTTTTAATATCGACTTGAACTGCTCGACGTTCTTCTGCGGCATGCCCAGCTCGACCATGTCGACGACAAGGCCCATGCTGTCCAAAAGCCTCATTACGAGCTTCTCGCCATAAGCCGTGGGCGCGGACGCCACCCTGACGTCTATGTCCCTCTCCTCGAACTTGAACTTGAAGCGCCCGTCCTGCGGAAGGCGCTGTTCCGCTATATTCATGTCGCCCAAAAGCTTTAACCGCGCTATGATGGCGCCCTGCATCTCTTTTGGCGGCGGAAATGATTTGTTGAGAAAACCGTCCACGCGGTACCGTATGCAAAGATCGTTCTCTCTCGGCTCTATGTGGATATCGCTTGCCCTGGACCTCATTGCATTTGTCAAAAGGTGTTCGACGAATTCGATAACAGGGGTCTTGTCCGCATCTTCCTCCAATTCCGCTATATTCTTCTCCGGCTGCGCCGGACTTTTCCTTCGGTCTTTCTCCCTTCTCTCTATTATTTCGCTTTCTCTTATGTTTATATAGTCACGGACGGACTCTTTGAGGGCGTACTCTTCATAGTATTTATCTATGGCGGCATTTATCTCCTGCGTGTGGCTGAAATAACGGTCTATCTCATATCCGGTCTTTAACCGCAGGGTATCGAGCGCAACTATGTCCATGGGATTGCTCATAGCCACCATAAGCTTATTGTTATCTTTATTCATGCCTATGGCTAAGGCCTTGATATTCCTGGCCATCTGCTCGGGTATGAGCTTTACCACGAGGGGGTCTATATTTTTGCCGCTTCTGAGCTCGGCGTACGGGATGCCGAGATATTTCTCTAAAAATCCGGTCAGGGTCTTCTCGCCGATGAATCCCGCCCTTAAGAGCACCTCGCCAAGGCGTTCCCTGTCTTCGCCCTTTAGCCTGCGCTGTTCCTTTATGGCGAACTTCAGCTGTTTCGCCGTGATTATCCCGGCCCTGACCAGCTCCTGGCCTATCTTTTCTTTTTTGGAACTTGCGGAAATATTCAGCATATCGTATGGAGTATATCACAAAAAGCCGGACA
>JAPLMG010000199.1 GCA_026387165.1 Candidatus Omnitrophota bacterium | reverse complement strand
GCGGATCCGCCTTTGCGGAGATCCTGATCCCGCCTCAAGGCTATAATGAGGCGTGGCGGGAGAAAGGCTTCTCCACATTCGCGCAGAATCACCAATTTCGGATTATAATCCCTTATCTGATTTCCTGTCAAGAATAATCTTTGGCAAATAACATGTTTTCGTACTGTGTACAGCGTTGTGCGTACTGCGTTATGCATACACTGTACGCCTGCCTGCCGGCAGGCAGGCAATACGCTGTACGAACGACTATCGCTTCACTTAAATATCTCGCCGGTCTCCCGTGACCAGAATAACAGGTCCAGCTCTTCCATCCCCAAGCCCATCTTTTTGGCGAACGAGCGCGCGCGCTCCTCTATATCGAGGTAGGACTTCACGGAGATGGATGACGGCACCCTGTCTATCACGCCGTACCTCCTTAAATTTTTAAGTATATGCCTGTCGAGTATCGCGATATCCTTACCCAAGCCGATATTCCTTAAAAAGTGGCTGGCCTCCTTATATCCGACGCCCTTTATATTCTCTACTATCTTTTTACGCACATCGAGAATGTTGCCGGCGGAGAGGACGCTCCTGTCAAAAGACCGGCGCGCGTTCACCAGATAACCGGCCTTCTTGTTATGAAATCTCGACCTGCCCTTTAAGACAGTCCGTATCGCGCCGGCCGGAGCCTTAAAAAGCAATCTCTTCTTCTTGAGCTCCTGAATAGCCTTATCGCACTGGCGGGCATTGGATTGCGGCGTCAGTATACAGAAACAGAGCTCCGTGAATATATCTTTGGCGCTGCCTTTGCCCACCTCTTTAAATTCATGCAGTCTCTTTCTTATTAAGCCCTTCTTCTTTTTATACTCTAAAGCCAATTCCGCATAATCTTTCATAATCATATCTCTTTGTCGGTAATGCGCTACCTGCGTTGATTCAAATACTTGAACGCCGACAAGCTTGCCTTTGAACCTTCGCCCGCGGCTATTATTATCTGCTTTTCCGGAACATCCGTAACGTCTCCTGCGGCAAATATCCCGGGAATATTCGTCCGGTTATGGCAATCCACCTTTATCTCGCCGAGCGCGTTCTTCTCCAGATCCGGCGCAAAATGGGAATTCGGTATAAGTCCTATCTCCACGAATATCCCCTCGACCGAAAGAGCCTTCTCTTCGCCGCCGCATCTTACTAAAATGGCGCCGGCCATTCCGTCGCCTGTGATCTCGAGCACCCTTGCGTTGTTCATTACGGTCACGATACCGCTTTCATGCACCTTCTCTATCATGACGGGATCGCCCGTCAAATGCGACACTATATTGATGAGATAGATACGGCGGGCTATCTTCATCAATTGAAGCACGGCGTCGAGAGCGGAGTTGCCGCCGCCTATTACGGCGACATCCTTGCCCGCAAAGAGCGGCCCGTCGCAGGTGGCGCAGTATGTTAATCCTTTATTCTTAAACTCTTTCTCTCCGGGGACCGAGAGCTCTCTCGACCTCTTTCCTGAAGCGATGATCGCGGTCTTGGATTCATACTGCCCTTTATCGGTCTTTACGATGATCTTGTCGTCTATCTTCCTGAGATCCAGGACTCTCTCGGCCTCTTTCACCGCCACGCCGTATTTACGCATATGTTCTTCGAACTTCGAGGCGAGCTCCGGGCCGGTGATGAACTGGTATCCGGTATAGTTCTCTATATCCCCGCTCCACGCCGCCTGGCCGCCGATGTCGCCGGAGATGACGAGAAAGTTCATCTTCTTTCTGGCGGCATAGACTGTCGCGGTTATCCCTGCCGGACCGGCACCTATTATGATGAGGTCATACATAGATTGCGTTAATTGAGTTTATTGCGCTTATTGAGCTTATTGCGTTTGTTGGGTTAACACAATAAACGCTAACAACACAATAAACACTGATAACACTATAAACCCAACGCTTTCTTTATCTTATCTTTGTCAAAGCCGACGATCAGCTCGCCTTCGATATCGATTACCGGCACGCCCATCTGCCCGGAGCTCTTTATCATCTTCTGGGCAGCCTCATGGTTCATGGAGACGTCGATATCTTCAAAGCTAACCGCGTTCTCTTTCAAGAACTGCTTCGCTCTTATGCAGAAAGGGCACGTAGGGGTGGAATATACCTTCACCTTCTTGCTCATCCCGCACCTTCTTTCTGTTCAATCGATTTTAAACTATTCATTCTTTTTAGAAGACATACGTGATATATTGAATTTCTAGAAGGTGCGGGATTCATGCTATCTCCAGTCTTTTTGAGCTCTGCCACAGCCCGTGTATATTGCAGTAACTGGACGCGAGGATGGTACCCGGCTTATCGGTCTTAAAACTCGAGGTCGCTTCCGGATGAGTGTAGACGGTGCTCATATTCGGCCCTCCGGCCGACTCGCCGTGGGCGTCAAATTCAAACCTCGCTATCTGGAGAGGGAACTTTTCTCCGTCCGGCAAAAAGAATACGGATATCCATCTGATATGATGCTCCGTTGTGTTGGGGTGCGCTACCTCTTTACCTACTGTGAATATTGCCTTTACAAGATCGCCTTTTTTAACCTTATCGGGCGAATCGATCACGGGCACATGCTTCTCCTTCTTCCAGTCAGCGGACTGGAGCAGATCCTTTAATTCTGTCATATCGATCACCTCAATTTTGTATTCCGTCATTCAGACTGTGTCACAATTCGTGTTTTTCGTCACTGCGAGGAGGCTGCCGAAGGCAGCCGACGAAGCAATCTACTAAATTTTCTACGAAAATTTAGTGCCTACTTCTGGCTATAGCCTTGCGGGCTCAATGACAGGCTCGGAACAGGCTCCGCAATCTCTCCGTCGGAGATTGCTTCGGCCTTCCCGCTTCCCGCTTCCCGCTTCGCTTTGCTCGCGGTCGCGGTCAGGCCTCGCAATGACGGAATTTACCCATTATGACACAGCCTCATTGCGACCCCTCACCCTTGCCCTCTCCCCTAAAGGGGAGAGGGGATCGCGGAAATCGCCTCTCACATTTGTCCTTTCCCTTTTAGGAGAGAGGGTTTTAGCCCTTATATTTCCTCTCCCCCTTCAGGGGGAGAGGATTAAGGTGAGGGGGAAATTGTGCTAATTTGGACATCAGTGGTGGGTTATGCCTTTTTTGCCGTGATTATTTCCAGGATGCGGTTTAGGTCTTCTACCGAGTAGTACTCTATCTGGATGGTGCCGCGCTTCTTGCCGTGGAATATCTTCACACGCGTACCCAGAGCTTGCTGCATCTCGGTTGCTATGCTGTCAATGCCATGATCGCGCTTAACGGGCTTTTTTTCCGTTCCCGCCTCGGCGCGCCTGCGCTCAACGAGCTTTTCGGTCTCGCGCACCGATAGGCCCTTGCTTATGACGACGTTGCAGACCCTGTATTGCTCATTTTCCGTCGGAAGCCCCAGAAGCGCTCTTGCGTGCCCCGCTGTAATGGCGCCTTTCGAAACGTGATCCTGTACTTTCCGCGGCAGCCCCAATAGCCTGATCGCGTTAGATATCGTCGACTTATCCTTGCCCAGCGTCTCGGCTATCTTATCCTGTGTGAAATTAAACTCTGTCGTTAAGCGCTCGAAAGCCCTGGCTTCGTCTATCGGGTTCAGCTCTTCGCGCTGTATGTTCTCTATTAGCGCGATCTCCAGCATATCGACATCGCCAACGTCTTTGATTATAGCCGGAACATTCTCGAGCTTGAGCATTGCGGCCGCGCGAAGACGGCGCTCACCGGCGATCAACTCATAACCGTCGATGGTCTTTCGCACAAGCACAGGCTGTATGATGCCCTTCTCTTTTATGGAATTGACCAGGTCGTTGAGTTTTTCTTTGTTGAATTCCACCCTCGGCTGGTATTTGTTTGCTTTAACATCAGACAGCGGAATGTGCACGATAGCCTCTGCTGAATTTTTAACAAACACCACCTCCCGCTGCGGTATCAACGCGCTCAAACCTCTGCCTAAAGCTCGCTTTTCCATAATTTAATTTCTCCTGTTTGTGTCATTGTGAGGAGGCCCTTAGGCCGATTGTTTCGTCCGCCTTTGGCGGACCCGCAACAGGTTCCGCAATCTCGTTTTCAGCATTTGAGATTGCTTCCCGCGTCGCTTCGCTCGCGGCTTCGACTTCTTCGGCCACCCGCAATGACGAATCTGCAATGCTTTCTTTCTTTACGCCCAACAATTCATTTGTAAAGTCTTCATATTTTCTGGCGGCTATGGAGGCCTTATCGTATAGCGCAATCGGTTTTCCGAAGCCGGGAGCTTCGGCAAGCCGGATATTTCTGGGGATCACAGTATCGTATACCTTGCCTGAAAAAAACTTTTTTACCTCATTTATAACTTCAGTAGTAAGCTTTGTCCTATAATCCGCCATCGTAAGCAGGACACCCTCTATTTCAAGAGCAGGGTTGATGTTCTCTTTAACGAGGTTCACGGTATTTACCAACTGGCCTAACCCTTCCAGGGCATAGTACTCGCATTGTATTGGAATAAGTACTGAATTTGCGGCGGAAAGGGCATTTATTGTCAGCAGGCCCAGCGACGGAGGACAGTCTATCAATATGAAATCGAAATCGTTTAAAAGGCCTGTCAGGGCTTTTTTGAGCTTATGCTCGCGGCCTAATACGCTGACGAGCTCTACTTCAGCGCCGGTGAGATTCAGATTAGACGGGAAGAGTGATAAGTTACTGATCTGTGTGCCGATCATGATGGATCTTGGATCCGCGTCATCGATCAAGACGTGATATATGCTGTGCTTGATGTCGTGTTTATTGACCCCGAGCCCGCTGGTGGCATTACCTTGAGGGTCAATATCGATTAGAAGGATTCTTTTACCGGATAGAGCAAGATAAGTGGCGAGGTTTATTGCGGTCGTCGTCTTGCCAACACCGCCTTTTTGATTACAGAGCGCTATTACTTTTGCCATATTATTTACTGTGTATGATAAAAGCTCGACTTTGAGAATTTAGTGAAGACAATTTCTCCGCTAAAGCTCTTAGTGTATCATAATCTATCTTACGATAGTTAGCTGATTTATGCATAACCATTTCCCGCCAAACCGTATATGCTTCATGCTTTTTTTTGCTTTGCAGAGGGTATCTGTCAAAATGATCTACAATAATTAGTAACTCATTAACGGCGTTAATTTTATACATCACGCTTGGTTTTGTAGTGCCGCTATTTTTAGTAGGGGCAAGGCCTTTAACATTGTAGACGTTGCCTATATAATTAAAAAACTCCCAAACGTCTTCTATTATTTGCTTATTGTCGCTTCTCTGTTTGACAGAAAAGCTTACTGCGAATGTGCCGCCAGATCTACCATATGTGAAAGCGGCTTCTCCATCGCAGAAACCCGTAACATACCATGGCTCTAGCGGTGCCATCACAACCTTGAAAGTGTTCTATCTGACACATTTCCACATGAAATCATTTGCTTAGAATATACCTGACAAAACGTGTTTTGTCAAGTCGCTAATCATGCTTTCTTTAGTATCGCTGACTGTTCGACTATCGTCAAGAGCGTATTCACCACCCAATACAAGACCATGCCGGACGGCATACTATAGAATATGAACCCGAACATTACCGGCATCATAATGAGCATCATCTTCTGCTGCTGTTTTTGTTCTTCAGTAACGGCGCTGCCCATGACCTTGGTCGACACTTTCTGCTGGAATATCATAAGAACGACCATCGCAAGCGGCAATATATTTATGTGATCGCCGATCAACGGTAAAGTGACCGGTATCGCTACGGCGTCGGGAGCTGAGAGGTCTTTTATCCATAAAAAGCTTGCTCCTCTCAAATCTATAGATTTGGTAAGCGCCTGATACAAAGCGATGAAGATCGGCATCTGCAGCAAAAGCGGCAAACATCCGCCCAGCGGATTGATATTATACTTTTTATAAAGCTCCATAACTTCTTTGTTGAGCTTCTGCGGGTTGTCTTTAAATTGAACTTTAAGCTTTTCCATCTGGGGGTGCAGTTCATGCATCTTCTGCATAGACTGAAAACTCTTGAGCGTAAGAGGGAAGAGCAGAATGTTCAAAAGCACAGATAGAATAATCACCGACAGGCCCCAACTTTTAACTACGCTATGGCACAAGCCCAGCATAAAAAGCAGAGCCTTGGCTATCCATCCGAAGAATCCATAGTTTACCGTCTCCTCAAACTCCATACCTATCTTCTTGAGCTCTGACGCGACGCTTGGCCCCGCATACAATAAATACTTCTGCTCTATGAAAGAGTTGGCGGGTATTGTGACGCGCTCCATCTCTATGCCGGCCACGAGATCTCCACCGGCCGCAAAATTATGGAACTGCTGTTTGGTCTGGCCGAATGGCTTCATTATGAGAGAGAAGTATCTTGTCTTTAGCGCTACCCAGCTGACTATCCCCGGATTTGTGATTATATTATTTTTCGGACGTTTGAAGTTCACTGTCTTGCCGTCAACTTTCGCGGTAACCTCAATAAGCCTCTTATCAGCCATGTTAGGTTCAACAACACCTGATCCACTTATGATCTGATAAGCTAAGTCTTTTGGCTGAGCGGATGTGTTCTTTATAAAAAGTTGTAGGTCTATGGTATCATTAGAGTTATGTAAAGTATATTGTTTCACTATCTGCAGGTCTTCTAAGTTTAACGTATAAAGCACTTGATCCTTCGACAAAAGCTCAGGATCAACACTGAGCCTGTCGAGGCGTTGATCTGGCTTTGTGCTGATAGAGTACTTTGAGGAATCTAATGGCAGAACCCCAAAAGAATCTTTTATTGAAAAGATATACCGGCTCGGATCTTTTTCGTCCACCAATATCAGCGGTTCGGACGAATTATGTTTCTTATGCTGCTTAAGCTCTATCTTCTTTACCGCGCCGCCTATATCGCTGAACGTAACTATGCTTCTATCGGTGGCGACGACCGATTCTTTCTCACCCTCCGTCGGCACTGACGGAGCCGGCACGAACGATCTTACATCTATCTCTTTTGTTATTACCCTTTCCGCCGGGTTTGCGACCGGTACCTTTTTCGGAGCAGGGAACAAGAACTGGAACATCACTATCACTATTATCGATAACGTAACCGCCGTTATTAGTCTCTTTTCCATAGATTATTGTACCGGGTCGTAACCGCCCCGCGAAAAGGGGTTACACCTGATCAGCCTCCAAAC
>JAPLMG010000236.1 GCA_026387165.1 Candidatus Omnitrophota bacterium | reverse complement strand
CAAATACCGAATCTACTAATTTCTCCGAATCTATTTTTCCGAATTTAAGCAGTTTGATAAAATCGGCAACTTTTACTTTTACTACTAATAAATCATATTTACAATTAATGTTCTTACCGAGAAATTGCAGCACTTGTTTTTTCCTTTTTTATGATCTACGGGAAATTTCTGATGGGCTCTGGCGGGAGATAAACTATTCTATTTTTCGCCTTTAATAAGAAAGGGATCCTCAATTGCATTAATATAACCGGTTACGGTTACTGAACTAATCTGGTTCAAAAATAACCTTCCTATACCACCAAGGCCTTACATTTTTGATACTCTTCCTATGCAGCCTCACCTTCTTCAATCCTTACCTAAGCTATTCAACACCGCTTCACTTTTTTTAAGTTTTTTACGCAACATTTCCGCTATTGGCCGCAGCACATGAAATATGTCATGATCGTAAATATCATAGTATATGATTGTGCCTTCTTGCCGTGATTTTAAGACCCCTGCTTCCCTGAGAATAGTAAGATGGCGCGAGAGGCTTGATTGAGGTATGGCCAAAGCTTTAATAATTGAGCTAACATTCTTTTCGCCATTTTTTAGAAATTCGACAACCTGAAGACGCAAAGGATGCGCGAGAGCTTTTAAAAAATCCGCTTTAATTTTATAGGCTAAATCTTTCATATATTTCCTTATCTCTCAATATTCGGATATTAGGTATTATAACAATAAACAACTATTGCGTCAATATTTTATTCTTTCTCTTTAATGTGGTCTCTTTATGTGCTTTCCTCTCAGTACGTCCGATAATTTTCTGGAGCGAAAGGACTCTATATATAGTCTATCTAATTTCACGTTTCCTACGCCCAATATAGCGTGTTTTAGACAGATTATCTCACATATCAACTTTGGGGAATTCTAATTGTCGTTGATGGCATTATAATTGTTGCACATCACCTTGCCCATATCTTGCCGCATATAGACACTATAACCTGCTCTCGTTCCTTAGCAAAAAGCCGCGCATATAGATTGTGTTCATTGGGGTGTTCCTTGTCTACAGAAACAACCCTTATTTTTATATTGTTCCAATTTATTTTGGTCGTGGTCTTTATGCCTGTCATTTTTAAGCTTTTTCATTGCCTTTTGGCATAGGATTTTCTTTATTTATGGCTTAAAGGTGGTTTGGGTGATTTTG
Source organism: Candidatus Omnitrophota bacterium (assembly GCA_026387165.1). Lineage (GTDB taxonomy): Bacteria > Omnitrophota > Gorgyraeia > 2-01-FULL-45-10 > 2-01-FULL-45-10 > 2-01-FULL-45-10. The sequence goes on along the minus strand of JAPLMG010000236.1, from coordinate 6,869 downwards.
CTTCTCTACGAGCGTGCGGTAGCCTTCGAGAGAGTTGTTGACGAAATTACCCGAAAGCTTACCGCACGCAAACAAACTTAAGTGCTTGGGGGTAAAGGAGATATTTAATAAAAACTGCTCTAAAATAATGCACACATTTAAAAGAAGATAATGCACTTTCAATTGTGCGTTATTTGAAATTTCGTGTGCATTAAATTGTGCATTAATTCCGGCAATTTCTTCATGTTTAAGAGGTTCAACCGGCCTTCTTCTTCATAGTAAAAGACTGATGCTCTTCTGCTCTTTTTTGCCTTGACATAGCCGGTAATATCCGGCGTATTCCATACCAGACATATGAGTCTATCAATTGCCAAAAATCGCCTCTCTATGGGCTTCTAATTGATCTTGCTGCGCATAGAGGGTATACCCATCTTTGGCTTTGCTAGATTGCGACTGTTTACTCTTAAAGAATGGGCAGCGGATAATCTTTACTTGGGCCCACTGTTTACACTCCTTAATGCATTGGGCGCAAAGCTTATTTACTCCGGTTAAAGGCATTTTATCCACCTTGTTACTGGTGTTTCTTTAAGCCCGTATGAGGCCTTGACACCCTCGACTATACGCTCATCCGTTAGGCCTTTTTGCATCAAAAATCCAGCCGTATATGTAGGGCATAGCCTACAGTTCGTCTTCGTTTCATAATAACCCCCTTGCTTGTAGGTTGATTCTTTCGTCTTTAGGTACTCCTTTAAAAACTTCTTCCCCTATTCTATTCTTAACTCTTTCATAACTCTTATATATAGGTGTGGTCTTTTTGACCACACCCTTCCCCTTAAAGTGTCCACACCCTATGGGCTTTTTGGCCATACCCCCAGGCAGTAATACTGTGCCTAACATCTGATAAGTCGTAAGAGTATTACCTACCCCCGATACAAACTTAATCAAGCCGCGCTCTTGCAGGAACAGCCTCGCTCGCTGAAGTGTCTTATGGATAAGTCCTAAGTGGCCTTGAATCTGTTTATCTTTGTAGAAGAATTCTGAGCTTTGAAAGCGACAATATAAACCCCTGAGGTAGATGTAAAGAAGCATTGGGACAACTCTTATCTTGCGGGTCTTGCAGAGATCGAAGAAATCGTTTTCGAGGTATTGATAGCCATTCATAGAGCCACTTTTTTACAAACATTTTTACAACCAAAGTAAGATGTTATGAGTAAGTAAGGACTGACAAGGACTGATACTGCCTGATTGGCTACTGAGGATATTACCCGTCGGTAAAAGCAGATTTTTTGAAAGAAAAAGGCACTCCCATCGCTAAACGAAAATGCCTTTATTATTAGTGGTGGTGAGGGAAGGATTCGAACCTTCGAAGGCTTGCGCCGCCAGATTTCAAGGGTCCTCAAGTTACCTCGAGGCTTGGACTATCTCATCACCATGGCTCGCAATAGCTTTAGGCGGCGGGCGCTTAGTCTCTGCACCTTCAATGAACCTAATATATTCTGGTTCAAGGCTTGGCTCAGGATTCCCCTCAAAGTTTTTGCTTTAAGGGCTCCCCTGAATTCACCCGCTTTTCCATCCGGAATTTCTTCCGGACGCTGCATTTTTTACAGTCTGGTCCATTTGGCCGCTATGGTACCTCACCACAAATTTTGTTTATATGTTCATGAATCCAAGTTTTGATATTTTATAGTAGCCTTTTATCATTATATCTGACAAGTACTAAGCCGTAAAGATATTTCCTGATTTACTTAAAACTTTTCAAAAATCGCCTTATTTCATCATGGTTGCCGTATGTTATGAACTCTATGATATTATTATGCTTGCGAATGAGTATGCGTCTATTTGAGGCTGTATCTATTTCAAAATAATTAGTCTTGCCGCTCATTTTACGCACTTTAAGCCCGGCAAATAGAATATCTTTATTGTAATAGTCAAAAATTTCATTTACACAATGATCTACCGCGCCTTTCTCTGAGGCCGGTAATTTTTTATAGACACGTTCGAAAGAAGGTTTAAATATTAGCGTCATAGGATCAGAGGGAGTGAAGATGCTTCAGGGCAGATTTCGCGTTTTTAAAAGACTTTCCCTTTTGCGCGGCAAGTTTTTCGATAGCCTTCCATTCAGCAGCCGTATAAGGATTGTCTTCCTTAATAGTAGTCGTCACACGCACCATCATAAATCCGCCATTCGATGGCTTAAAGGCCACCTCGGACCCGTCCTTTAAACCGAGAATGTTTCTCACTGTCTTCGGGATCGTCGTTTGACCTTTAGAGGTAATATGTGATACAAAATACTTATCTCGCGCTATTGTCTTCATGTTTATAATCCTTTCCATATTCCTTATCTCCTTACTTCCTTACATTAAAAGTATACCACAAAATAGCATGATGTCAATTATTTTTTTGGAGCTAGCAGAGGGGATCGAACCCCCGACCTATGGTTTACAAAACCATTGCTCTACCAGCTGAGCTATGCTAGCGCCTTTAAAACTTCCGGTAATTTATTTAAAAGATCGGTTGCTATCAGGCTTAAGGCCCCTTTCTCCTTTGCCGCCAGATCGCCGACCAGGCCGTGGAGATATACGCCTGCCGCTGCCGCATTGAACGCGTCCATGCCCTGCCCTACGAAACTAGCGATCATGCCGGTGAGCACGTCGCCTGTGCCGCCTGTGGCCATTCCCACATTACCGGTCGCATTCATGTAAATTGCGCCGTCCGGCCTCGCGACTATCGTTTCATGGCCCTTCAGCACCAGGACGATATTATACTGATGGGCGAATTCCAATGCAATATCTTTTCTGTTTTTCTTCACGTCTTCAATATCTTTATCCAATAACCTTGCCATCTCGCCCATATGAGGTGTAAGGATAAGCGGCGCGGTAGCTTTCTTTAAAGAATCAACTTGGCCCGCGAACGCATTAATTCCATCGGCGTCAAGGATGACCGGCTTGCCTATCTTGCCTAAGAGGCTTCTTACCAACGTTTGAGTCTCTTTATTCCGGGAGATCCCTGGCCCTATGGCGGCACATGTGCATTTTTCTGAAAAAATTAAAAGCTCCTTTTCCGCCAAGAGGCTTAAGCTGTAATCTCTGGTCTCGAAAAACGGCTTTATCATAACTTCGGTGAGCTTCTGGGCCATGATCGGGTAGATGCTCTTGCCCACCGCCAGAGTGACGAGCCCGCTTCCCGAGAGTATTGCCGCCTGGCTCGTTAGGTATGCCGCACCCGTGTATCCGCCCGACCCGGCGATAACCAGCACATGGCCGAAATCTTTCTTATTGGCATCCGGCGCTCTCTTGGGAAAATTCTTCAGGATCTCATCTATATTCATCCCGCACATTCTCCTAACCTAAATCCCGCACTTTAGAATGTGCGGGGTTTATCATTTGGCGCGCTCACCGATCAGGATCACATTCGCGACGGCGTAATTCTTCGAATGAGACATGCTCACAATGACCTCGCTCACTTTTTTTCGCTTCTTTAACTTAAGGGCATCGTTACTGAATAAAATTACAGGCTTACCTTCTTCATCGTTAAAAATCTCTATGTCTGTCCAATTCAGCGGGTACTTCCTGGCAACCCCGAAAGCCTTCACAACGGCCTCCTTGGCGGCAAACCTCGCCGCGAAATGCTGCGGAGCGAACCTTTTGGAATTCGAATATTTGATCTCTTTATTAGTAAAAACTTTTGTAAGAAAATTATCGCCCCACTTGCCTATGGCGTCCCGCATCCTGAAGACTTCGACTATATCTATTCCGGTGCCTACGATCACTCTATCAATCCTATCATCTCTTCAACCGCCTGGCACATTCCCACGATAACCGCGCGCGCGATTATGGAATGTCCTATATTTAACTCATTTATACCCTTGATCATCGCAACATCCCCGACATTAGCATAATTTAATCCATGCCCCGCGTTGACCTCTAATCCTAAGGAGATAGCGTATTCGACTGATCTCTTTATCTTGTCGAGCTCTTTCAGTCTGGCCTGTTCCGTCCGCGCATCGGCATACCCGCCTGTGTGTAATTCTATGATCGACGCGCCCGCTTTTTTTGAAGCATCGATCTGAATCTTAGACGGATTTATAAAAAGGCTCGTCTCGATCTTCTTTTCATTGAATTTTTTAATAACTTCGGCGATCTTGCCGGAGTATTTAACAACATCCAGCCCGCCTTCGGTCGTAAGCTCTCTCCTTTTTTCCGGAACTAAAGTCGCCTGTTCGGGCCTAACCTTGCACGCGATCTCGACGATATCTTTCGCTATCGACATCTCCAGGTTAAGCCGCGTCTTCACGACTTCGCGAAGCCGCCAGACGTCATCATCTTTTATGTGGCGCCTGTCTTCGCGCAGGTGGCAGACTATCGAATCACAGCCCGCGTCTATGCAATCCATAGCAGCCTCAACGGGATCCGGATAGGTGGACATTCTCGCCTCCCTGACCGTAGCAACGTGATCTATATTAACGCCGAGTTTCATCATAGTTGATTTTGTTGCCCCCCCGTATCCTTTTCTATCGGCACCGTAACCTGGACGAGCATATCTTCCATATATACGCCGGGCGCTATAGGGCTCAAAGCCACTTGAGTAATGAAGGTCTTGGACGCTCTTTTCAGATCTATCGGCACCGTATAAGCGGATTTAACCTTGCCGAGAACATTCTTCGATCCCATGACTACACAATATTCGGGCACTACCACCAACTGGTCGCGCCTTACAGTATTACCCCAGGACGGCTTGCCGGTGAAGACCGGACTTATCATAAGCTTCTTGGCCACTATACTTTCGCCGGGACGCATCTTCCTTAGGAGCTCGAGCTCTTCGTTCGGCCCCTTATTCAATTCGTTGACTATATAGAACCACGCCAGAAGCGCCAGCATAAGCGAGAGGAACTTCAGCAATAAATGTTTTGTAAGGACATTCTTTATCGATTGCAGCATAGGCCTATCTTCCTTTTTCGCTTACGGCGGGAGAGAGCTTAGACAGTATCTTCAAGAGCCTCTTTCCTCTCAACTTGTGAGGATTATAAAATATCTCTTTCAGTAATTTCGCTAAATTCTCTTCCGATAGATTATGCATCAGCTTGCCGCCGGTAGATATTGACATCGAGCCCGTCTCTTCGCTCACCACTACGCAGACGGCGTCCGTCTCTTCGCTGAGGCCTATGGCGGCCCTGTGGCGCGTACCTAAAGATTTTGATATATTGGCTTCCTGGGTAAGCGGCAGAAGGCATCCCGCGGCCACGATCCTGCCCTGTTGTATTATCACCGCTCCATCATGTAAAGGCGCCTTGGTGCTGAATATGGAGATCAAGAGCTCCTTCGTCACCTTGCCGTCTATCGAAACACCGCTTTCAATATAATTTTTGAGCCCGACTTCACGCTCTACCGCTATCAGGGCCCCGACCTTCTTCTCAGAGAGATAGCCGGCCGAGCGCGATATCTCTTCTATGATGCCGCCGTCTTCCTGATAGACCCCGAACTGCCCCAGGCGCGCTAATCCGCGCCTCAACTCCGGCTGGAAGATTATGATCAGGGCCAATACCGATAACGGAAAGAGCCTGACCATTACCCACAGTATAGCGTCGAGCTTGAGCTGTTGGGCGATCACGAATATCGCGCCTATTATGACGATGCCTTTAAGAAGCTGCTCTGTGCGCGTCCCTTTTATGAAGGCGAGCATCATATATATGACATACCATAGTATGATGATCTCGATACCGATCTTAAGATATGAAAGGAATTGCATTATTATCTTTTCTTTGCGCCGGCTATGCTGTCGACCATCCTGAGCACCTGGCGCGTAAGGCCCACGTCATGCGCCCTGATAATATTCGCGCCGTTCATAGCCGCTACAGCCGCTGTAGCGAGAGATCCCGCCAGGCGGTCTTCGGGATCTTCACAGCCAAGTATCTTTCCTATGAAAGATTTTCTTGAAGTGCCTACGCATAACGGGTACCCTAACTTTTTGAAATATCCAAGGCCTCGCAGGATCTCCAGATTATGCCCGACCGTCTTTCCGAATCCTATCCCCGGATCTATGATTATCTTATCGTCTTTGATGCCGGCTCTTTTGGCCAGATCAATAGATCCTTTAAGGCTTCTGGCGATATCTTTCACCACATCGATGTATTTGGGGTCGGCCTGCATATCTTTAGGCCTCCCCTTCATATGCATCAGTATGATCTTAGCGCGGTGCTTCGCTACCACGCCTGCCATGCCGGGATCTCCCTTAAGCGCCGATACATCATTGACAATAGATGCGCCGGCTTTGAGCGCGGCATCAGCGACTTTCGCCTTGCGGGTATCGATAGATACAGCGGCTCTGACTTTTTTTGATATGGCGCGGATAACGGGCACTACACGCCTCAACTCTTCGTCTACGCTTACGTCCGGGGCCCCGGGCCGCGTAGATTCGCCGCCGACGTCTATGATGTCGGCTCCGTCGCGTTCCATATCGAGCGCATGCTTCACGGCCTTTTTTTGGTCAAAGAACCTTCCTTTATCATAAAAAGAATCGGGCGTCACGTTAAGCACGCCCATTATATATGTCCTGTGATTCCCGCACAGACAGAGCCCGTGGTGCTCATTCTGCCGTCCCTCGGCGCGCTCGCTTCGCTCGCGTGCTCGGGACGACCCCGAGCAAGGGCCACGGCCAAAGGCCGTGGCACGCGTCGAGGGGTCGCTATACGGAAGCCGTCGGCTCATCTTTCGCGAATCCAAGCAAGGCCTTCACTTCCTCGACTTCCATCACTTCTTTATCTAATAATTTCACGGCCAGGACCATCAGTTTATCTTTATGCTTACCGAGCTCGGTCTTAGCGCGCGCATAACAATCATCTACTATCCGGGCGACTTCCTGATCTATCGCAAGCGCCGTCTGATCGCTGTAGT
>JAPLMG010000127.1 GCA_026387165.1 Candidatus Omnitrophota bacterium | reverse complement strand
ATAGCGCTGATTATTTTTATCAGAAATATGCCGCGCAATGGCCTCAGGGCCAATGCGGCGGCGTTCTCCGGTTCTATTTTCTGTTTCTTTATCGCGCTCCTTTCAAAAGAGATCGCCGTCACACTGCCTTTGATCTTGCTCTTATACTGCGTCTATGCGCTTCCGGCGCGGGAGCGCTTGACGGCGGCCTTTAAAACCCTGCCTTACTTTGGAGCGGCGGCCCTATACATGATCGTAAAATTTCCTTTTTTGGCGGGAGAGACGATCTCGGGAAGATCCCAGAGTATAGGGGTCTATTCGCACGCCCTGGTAGTGTTGAAGACGTTCGCGTACTATCTAAGCATAATGATAAGCCCCATCAACCTGAACGCGGAGCGCAGGATACCTGTTCCCAAAACGTTTTTTGCGCCCGGTATTTTATGGTCCTTTGCGCTCTTTGCGGCGATCATCGCGATCATCATGATCTCGCGCAAACGAGGGAAGCTCTTCGGTTTTGCTCTCATATGGATCCTCGTCACGCTCCTGCCGTCTTCCAATATTATACTTCTCTATCCCAGGCCGATAGCCGAACAGCGCCTCTATCTGCCGTCGATAGGTTTCTGTCTCGCGCTTGCCCTGATAATTAACAGGCTCTTCCGCCCGTCGTCAAGATCGAATACGCGCAAAAAAGCGGCGCTATGCGCGCTATCTGTTATATGCCTTACGGCCTTCTATTCGGCCCTGACCATGAAGCGCAACCTCGATTGGCGCGATCCCGTTACATTCTGGACGAAGACGTCGAAAAGCGCCCCCTACAAGGACAGGGCTTACTATAACCTGGGATGTGCTTATGTTACCGAGGGGAAGACTGCCGAGGCCATAGAGTCATTCAAGAAGACCGTATCGATAAACCCGAATCATGCTGAAGCTTGCTATAATCTCGGCAACGCGTATTACAAGGAAAAACTTTTTGATCAGGCGATAGCATGCTTTGAGAGAGCTATTGAGATCGACCCAAAGTACGTCTATGCGCGCAGAGACCTGAACGTACTATACCAGGTCACCGGCAGGACCGATGAAGCCATAGCTTTTTACAAGAGAATGCTCAAGGTATATCCGAGGGACGGGAGCATCTGCAATAATCTCGCGATAATCTACGAAGAGAATCTGGGAAAGCATGCGGAGGCGATAGAGCTGTACAAGAAAGCGATAAGTTTCGGGTTGAATACGGAGATAGTATATTACAACCTCGGGGTCGCCTATGATTCGCTTAATATGGAAGAAGAGGCTATGGAATCGTACAAAAAGGCTATACGGTTGAAGCCCGATTTCGCTGAGGCCTACAATAATATAGCCGCGATATGCTACCGGCAGGGGAGGCACGACCTTGCCGCGCGGTTTGACGCGAAGGCGAAGAAGTTAAAAGAGCCAACATCTCAGCTACCAGAAGCATCTTCATCATCGTCATTGCGAGCCCGAACGAAGTGAGGGCGAAGCAATCCCGCTTTTAGCCCGCAAGGCTATAGCCAGTAAGGCTATCGGCAGTTTGTAGGCATATAGTTTTCCGTAGGAAAACTATATAGACAAGCAGTAGGCACTAAATTTTCGTAAAAAATTTAGTAGAGGTTGCTTCAGCCCCTTTGGGGCCTCCATTAGAGTTCGCAATGACAGGGTACTAATAGGGGGGCGCTCATAGGGCTGAATCTCTGTTGTTAATAAAAAAAGTTAGAATTTCGTCTGTTTCTATTGACAAAGTATGCTTCTATGATATAGTTATATATCATTTATACATTGTAGTGGCGCCAATGGATATAGAGCTTTCATATTTGTGCTGGCTTAGCGTAGAGAAGAGATCCGTTATGTCATTCCCGCGAAACTTGTCCCCGCGAAAGCGGGGAGCGGGAATCTACGGCGAGGATTTTATTTTGTTTAGATTCCCGATAAAAGCATTCGGGAATGACAGCTTTTCTCATCCCGTAGGAGCGCTTATTTACGCTGGTCCATTACCCATACTTTTAATCCGTTAGGGATAAATAGTGAGCTATTTTAAGATACTGGGCTTTGAAAAAGAGCCGTTTTCAACGAGTCCCGATCCCGATTTTTTTTATCTTTCCCGGGAACACGAGATCGCTCTCACCAACCTCCTCATAGAGCTTCGGCTCAAAAGGGGCCTTTCGGTCATTCTCGGTGATGTAGGCACCGGCAAGACTACTCTCTCCAGAAAATTGATACAGGAATTAAAAGACAGGGAAGATTTTGTATTTCACATGATACTCGACCCCTCTTTCGAGAACGAAAAGATGCTTATCACCGCTCTCGTCAGGAACTTCGAGATAGAAGGGTTTAAGGACGACGGGCTGGCTACGATCCTGGACTTAAGAGAGGCGCTGGAGAAGTTCCTCTTCCAGAAAGGCGTAACGGAAAATAAGATCGTCGCCCTGATCATCGACGAGGCCCAGAAGCTCAACGAGAGCTCTCTCGAGATCCTGCGGCTCCTGCTCAATTACGAGACTAATGAATTCAAATTACTGCAGCTGGTGCTTCTGGGACAATTGGAGCTCCACTCCACCATATTGAATATTCCGAATTTCTTCGACCGCATAAGTTTCAAATACACGTTAAATCCGCTCGAGTTTAATGAGGCCAAAGAGATGATAGAGTTCCGCATCCGTCAGGCGGGTTACAGGGCCAGCATGCACCTCTTTCTCGATGACGCGCTGCGGGAGATATATGAAAACAGCAGGGGTTACCCGAGGCAGATAACGATGTTGTGCCACAAGGCGCTCAAGCGCCTTGTCTTGAGAAATAAATTTGTGGTCGATGGCGCGTTGGTCACGGAGATGCTACAGGAAGAGGCAAGGGCCGGATGGCAAAGGAAAGATTCGCTACTCCAGAAAAACAGTTATTGAGTTTGATAGAAGACCGGCCCGCCAAAAAAGGCGATGCGCGGGGCAGCGTTATAAAGCACCGGGGCTTGAGTTTTTTGTCTCCCGGCGCGTGGATGGGGCGGCTCTCTTTTCTGAAGCAAAACCTTAAGGCCTGGCATCCCGGCGATATTCATAGTATCGATCTCAGGGGCATAAACCGGATCCTGGTAGTTGTCATCGCGATTCTGGCGGTATATTTCGTACAGAGGATAGGCATGGACCTGATGCGTTTTAATAAGATGAGCGCTTTGCAGCTTGGTTCAATCGGCGCGCAGAGTATGGCCGAGATAAAAAATATAGCCGGGCTCAATAAGGCCTTATCGAACTACACGGAGATAGTGAGCCAGCGGGACATCTTCAATATCGGATCGATAAAACAGCCGCCCACGCCAATGGCGCCAAGCGCTGTATCGAAAGCGGTTGAAGCGACGCAGCGCCTGAAATTAGTCGGCATATCATGGTCCGGCGATCCCGAGGTAATGATAGAGGATGAAGCGGCGCTGCGGACTTTTTTTGTCAAACGGGGCCAGATGGTGGGCCCGGTGAAGGTGCAGGCGGTATTTAAAGACAAGGTCATTCTGTCCTATGAGGGTGAGGAGATAGAGTTAAAATGACAGGCGCCGGTTCACGTAAAATTTTTGTCATCCTATGGCTGATCGGTTATGCCGCTCATGGCCTATTTTTCCCGTCCTTAAGCATCAGCGCCGAGGAGGCTCTTGCGGAAGCGGGTCCCACCCAGACTACTTCATCCTCCCCAAGCCAGGCTCCGGTCCCGCCCATACCGAATGATATGATCGTCGGCGGGATGGAAGGCAGGGTCTCGCTGGACCTGCGCAACATAGAAGTGATCGAGGCGCTGAAGTATCTGGCGATGAAGGCCGCCGCGAATATAATAGCCACCAAAAACGTTGCCGGCAGGGTTACGCTTATGGTGGAGAACGTGGCCGTTAAAGACGTATTTGACATAATGCTCAGGTCGAACGGCCTGGCATACTCAAAAGAGAGAGATATATATAACGTGATGACGGAAGAAGAATATAAGGCGCTCTTCGGAAAGAAATTCTCCGATATCCGCGAGGTAAAGATCTTTAAGCTTAGCTACGCGATCCCTGAACAGGCGTTCAGCATGCTCGACGCGTTGAAGAGCGATATAGGCAGGGTTCTCGTTGAGCCCGATTCCGGAACGACGCTGGTCATGGACACCCCCGGGAATATGCGGGAGATAGAAAAGGCGATGGTAAAGATGGAGGAGAAGAACCTTGTGCGTGTCTTCGTACTGAAGTATGCCAAGGCCAAAGAAGTGGAGGAGCAGCTCAAGTCGCAGCTCGACGCTAAAAAAGTCGGGTTCGTAAAAGCGGACGAGAGGTCTAACCAGATCATCATACAGGCGCTGCCGGGCAGGATGCCCGATATAGAGCTATTGATAGCGGCGATGGACAAGAAGACAAGAGAGGTCCTTATTGACACGACGATAGTGAAGGTTAAGCTCACTGACAGTAAGTCCGAGGGTATAGAGTGGGAGGGATTAGGGGGCCTGGCCCAAAAACTGGGGATGATGTATGTCGGCTCCACGCCCTTTAGCGTTCTGCAGATCGCGCCGAGCACGGCGGGGTCCCTGTTTCCGTCGCGCCAGTCTTTTCTAGACGCTACCAAGGCCACAAGAGGGTACGGCGCCGGCATACCTTTCAGCGGAAACGCCGCCACGAACACCGGAGGCGGCGCGGTAAAGCCGGGCGAATTACTCCACATGGGCCTCGTAAGCGAAAAATATGACTTTGACCTTCTCATAAGATATCTTAAGACCCTCGGCAAGACGCAGATACTTTCCAACCCGAAGATCGCCGTTGTGAATAACCAGGAAGCGAGGATACACATAGGAGAGCGCCAGGCGTATGTCACGACCACCACGACGACCGGCCAGACCACATCTACCGTATCCGAGGAAGTGACGTTTGTGGATGTCGGGATACAGCTTTCGGTGACGCCTACGATAAACGATGATGGCTACATAACGATGAAGGTCAAGCCGGAGATCTCGAGCGTCGTCGACACGCTGATCACGCCGTCCAACAACAAGATACCGATCATAGATACGTCGATGGCCGAAACTACGGTCATGGTCAAGGACAACTGCACGATAATTATCGGGGGTCTGCGCAAGGACGAGAAGGTCTCTGCGGATGATGGGATACCGGGCCTGAGCCAGCTACCGGTCATCGGGGCTCTCTTCAAATCCAGCACAGGTAAAAAGGAGAGGACGGAGCTCATCATAATGATGACGCCGCACATAATTACCGGCGACAGCGTGACCACCGGAGACGACCGGGATATCATGGATAAACCCGGCAAAGGAAGCAGGGCTTATCCGAAGTTTACCGCCGGGACCGATTTTAATAAGGCGGCCCCTGCGCCCGACAAGACGATGAAGCCGTATATTGAATATTCCGATCTCTGGAAAGAAGCCGAAGAGAAGCCCAATATTAAGGAGTGAGCTCATGAAGAATGTCAGGATATCGGTCGTTCTGTTAGCAGCCATACTATTTCTTTTTGCGGGGGAAGCCTCGGCCCTCTTCGACAATAAGTTCAAAGAGGCATCGAAAAAATTAGAAGAGACTGAGGCGGCGCGCGCGGAACTCGTAAAAGAAACCTCAGGATTAGAAGCGAAGTGCGCGGCCCTCGAAAGGGATAATGCGGCGCTGAAAGAGGACCGGAGTAATTTTTTGGTCCGGATAAAGCAGCTGATGGACGAGAGGAACCAGAGTAAGCCGGCGGCGGAGGCCGTAAGAGAGATAGAGTCCCTGAAGAGAGAGCTTTCGGAACTGCAGAAGACCATCAGGGAACCCAAGGGCTCACCGGCGGCCGCGGGATCCGATAAGCAGCCCGGGAAACCCGACGAGGAGAAGGAGTCCCTGAAGAGGGAGAATCTTATCCTGAAGAAAGATGTGGCGTCTTTGAAGAGCGGCATGCCATCCGATAAACGCTCGGAAAGGCTCGAAGAGGAGCTTGAGTTCCTGAAGAGGGAGAATCTCGCCTTTCAGAAGGAGATGGCGTCTCTCAGGAAGAAAGGCCCGGATCTTCCGGACGCCGGTGCCGTAGAAGAGAAGACCAAAAAGTTGCGCGAAGAGCTTCTCTCCCGGCAGAAAGAGTCCGCGAAGCTTCACAGCGAGCTGGCGCGCCTCGAAAAGGAAAACGACAGCCTGGGAGCATCTAAAAAAGAGGCCGATTTCCTGAAGAAGGATAAGAAGAAGATGTCGGATGGCCTGAAGTACGAAAAGAAGCTCTCATCGCAAGCCGTGAAAGAGAAAGACGCCGTAGTAAAAGAGAAAGATGCGCTTGCCGCGGAACTGAAACAATACAAGAAGAACTATGCCGAAGCGGTAAAGAGGAATAAAGCTTTTGAGC
>JAPLMG010000204.1 GCA_026387165.1 Candidatus Omnitrophota bacterium | reverse complement strand
TCGAGAAATTGGTTGTAACTATAACGGGCGAGGCCTTACCGACCTTACCTATCTCATAAACTTTGGGCTCCATCTGGACCGGCTTCTGCGGATCCGAATATATGTCCTGTCTGGCCACCAGCAGCGGCAGGATGAAATCTTTGTCGGTATTCTTTACGATGACAAGGCTCGCGTATTTTAATATGTAGGAGACGGCCTCGGCCAACTCGGCATAAGGCTCAAGTCCACTAGTGAATGCCAATAGCGGGTAACCGAGCGACCTCGTATTCTTCTTTAATGCCGTCCTTCGGATAGATGTAAAATCCTGGATCGTATCCGACACGCCCTTGCCTTTGAGGCTTATGACGATCTCTTCAACTCCCGCCTGTTTGACTTTATCCGTGATCCGCGCCGCCTCTTCAGGGCTGGCGCAGGTAATTGCCAACGGCAGATCGTATTTTTTAGCAATCTCGGCAAATGCGCCTGCGGCCGAGCTCTCCCCGCATATTATAAGCGGCCGTCGCGCATGGCAGCCCGGGCTTAAGCCTGGGCCGCCATTGTGGATAACTTCTTCTATTGTTCTTGCCGATCCTGATGAAAGCGCGATATTCAAGGTTGTCATACCGGCGACTTTATTGGCAACATTCACAAACTTCGCGTTGTCACCTGAAGAATTTTTAACACAGATCAGGCCTACTGATATCTGCTGGCCTACCCTATCAAATTTAAGGGCGTTTATCTTTGAAAGCCTCTCGTCAAGTTCGGCGTCTTTTAGCGTATCCTCTACCAGGACTCCGACGCCGGCAGGATGGTAGAACTTCTGCTCATGGCGGTACATGACGGTCTCATTACCCATCTCTAATTTATTCTCATCCGTGCCTATCGTTACAAGCTTTATAGGAGGCTGGCTCGCGCTCTCCAACACTCTCCGAACTTCTGCCGTTACGTGAGGGCACTTGTCGAGCGAAACTTTCTTCTGGGCAAGCGCCAACGCAAAAGCAAGGCACGTCGCGAACCCGCAGTCCTTGCAGTTCGTCTTGGGTAGGAGCTTATAGATATCTAAACCGGTTAAAGCCATTTACTGCTCCTTTTAATTTTTCGGGTCCTGTCGCTCCTCAGCCTTTTGTTCTTACAGGGGCTGCGACGGCCTCGAGGCGTAACTTCGACGCGGTCGTGGATTCACCAGCGCCGTAGCGCCCCTATTCTTCCAAAAGGCTTCGGAGCGCCACCCGAAAAATTCTAAACTAATGGCGGCATGGAGAGCGCCGGATGATTTACATTCTCTAGATACTGAACTAATCCTGCCGGTTCCGTGGCTACTGTTTCATCGGCTATCTTTTCTAATAGATCCGGAACGCCTGCCTCTTCACAGCGCTTCTTTAATTTTTGCCTAAGCGCCTCTCTCAATTCCTTAGGCATCCATACGATACGCTTCAATCCGCCTTCAGCCGAAATGAATTTTTTACTGACGATATATAATCGCCCTACGCCTAAGAACCCCGGAGTCTGGTTGCCGCCCCCGACCATATTCGCCAATGTTGTGAACTTCATTCCTGCGGGAGTCTCGCCCGTATATTCCCTGTTGACTACCATCACGCCATTCGCCTCCGGCACTATCGCAACAATGCATTCGAAACAACCGCATGAAGTCATGGGTGAATCGATCAATGAATAGGTCGATATCCGGCTCACGCGCTGGTGTGATTTGTCATAGACAAACGTGTTTATGCCCTCCCAGATGCCTTTTGCCGTATCCACTATCTTTCCCTTCTTTATCGGCTGGTTACCGCCTGTAGGAGTGATCTCATGCGCCGCTTTGGCATCGAGCCATGAATAAGCGCCGCAAAGGCCGAGCCTCTCGGGGCTCACCACACAGACGTGGTCAGGGGCAAAGCTCTGGCATAACGTGCAGCTATAAAATGTGTCTACGGATTCATCGGTCATCCCCGCAAGCCGCTCATCGCGCGCCACATAAGCCTTGCGCGCTTCCGGTAAAAGTCTCTTTACCCCATTCTCATCAGTGATCAATCTTACCTGGACCTTATCAACTATCGCGCCATATTCGTCATGGAACTTTGCCGCCAAAAGGTCGCCGAAATGCCGTATCTTGAATCCTGCCTTCTTAGCGTCCTTGGAGATCCTCATCCAGTTCATATCGCGCTGGCCCATGTGGAATATGCCCATCGCATAATTCAAAAATTTATGCAGCTGTCGTTCGAGTATCGGCTCGAAATCAGCTATCATCTTCCTGC
>JAPLMG010000165.1 GCA_026387165.1 Candidatus Omnitrophota bacterium | reverse complement strand
CCAGATCCTGTAGAAGTATATAATCTTTCACGATAAATTTCTATCAATTTCGGACTATTTTTTACGTTTCGTTAATTTCTTCTTAGTAATTTCTTTCTGTACTTCCTCTTTCGGCCTTTCAGTTTTTGCCGGCGCTTCTTCTTTCTTAACCGCCGGGGCCTCTTTCTTAACCAAAGACTCGGCTTCTTTGATCTTCTCTTCTTCCGCGGCCTCGTCTTCAGGGATGATCTTTGCTATTGATGCTATTTTATCACCCTTGTCAAGCTTCATGAGCCGTACGCCCTGAGTTGAGCGCCCGGTGGACCTGATATCTTTAACGGGTGAGCGGACTATCATGCCTTTTTCAGTGATCAACATCAGCTCATCTTTATCGGAGACCGTCTTTATTCCGACAGCCTCGCCGTTCTTGCCCGTAACCTTTATGTTTATGATGCCTTTGCCGCCGCGGGACTGCAGACGGTATTCTTTAAACGGCGTGCGCTTCCCAAACCCTTCCTGAGTTACCGTCAATATGGTCTGCTCCTGCTTGGCGATCGCCATGGCTATGAGCGAGTCCTTCTTGCCCAGCTTTATGCCGCGCACTCCCTTGGCGCCCCTGCCCATGTCCCGGACCTGAGACTCTTTGAAGCGTATGGCCTTGCCTTCGCGCGTCGCCAAAAGAAGCTCCGCGTTGCCGTCGACGCGCTGGACCCCGATAAGCTCGTCATCTTTTTCTAAGGTGATGCCTATGATGCCGCCCTTTCTCGGATTTGAATAGGCAGTAAGGGCCGTCTTCTTTATGGTGCCGTTCTTCGTCGCCATGACGAGAAATTCGCCCTCTTTAAATTGCCTCACGGGAACGAACGCGCTGATCTTTTCTCCGGTACCGAGCGTCAGGAGGTTTATGATCGGCCTGCCTTTCGATGTGCGGCCCCCTTCCGGTATCTCGTGGACTTTCAGCCAGTGCACTATGCCCTTGTCTGTAAAGAACAGCATATAGTCGTGCGTCGAGGCGATGAAGAGGTGCTCTATAAAGTCCTCCTCTTTTATGTCGGCGCCCGTAACGCCCTTGCCGCCGCGCCTCTGCTTCCTATAGCTCGACACAGGCAGGCGCTTCAGGTAGCCGGCATGGCTTATCATTATGACAACGTCCTCTTCGGCTATGAGGTCCTCTATGTCGAGCTCTTCGGTCTCGGGCAGAACTTCCGTCCTGCGCTCATCGCCGAATTTTTCACTAAGCTCTTTCATATCTTCTTTAATTATGTCGAGAACCTTCTTTTCGCTCTCCAATATGGATTTAAAGAGCTCTATCTTCTTTATCAGCTCGAGATACTCTCTATCTATCTTATCGCGCTCTAAGTGGGTGAGGCGCTGCAGCTGCATCTCGAGTATCGCCTGCGCCTGCCTGTCGGACAGTCCGATCTTCTCCATCAGGCCCGTCTTCGCTTCCTGCGGATCCTTAGAGCCCCTGATTATCTTTATCACACGGTCAAGCTCTTTAAGGGCGATCTTTAAGCCTTCCAGTATGTGGGCGCGATCCTGCGCCTTTTCAAGGTCGTATTTTGTCCTGCGGGTAATGATCTCTTTTCTGTGACGGATGAATTCTTCCAGGACCTCTTTTAAGTTCAGGACCCTCGGCCTGCCCTCGACTAGCGCCAGCATTATCACGCCAAATGTGGTCTGCATCTGGGTATGTTTATAGAGCTGGTTCAATATAACTTTGGAGTTCGCTCCCCGGCGCACCTCGATCACAACGCGCATCCCGTCCTTGTCGGACTCGTCCCGCAGATCCGTGATGCCGCCTATCTTCTTATCTGTAACGAGATCGGCTATCGACTCTACCAGATTCGCCTTGTTCACCTGATACGGCAGTTCTTTTATGATTATCACTTCTTTGCCGTTCTTCTGCTCTTCAATAAATGCCTTGGCATGGACTTTTAAAAGCCCGCGGCCTGTAGTATAGGCGTTCTTTATCCCTTCGGTGCCGCGTATTATCCCGCCCGTAGGGAAGTCCGGCCCTTTCACCCTCTTTAACAGGTCCTTCGGATCACAGCCGGGATTGTCAATGACGAACATAACGGCTTCGGTTATCTCTTTTAAGTTGTGTGGCGGAATGTTCGTCGCCATGCCGACGGCTATTCCGCTTGAGCCGTTGACGAGCAGATTAGGCAAGCACGCCGGGAGCACCGTAGGTTCTTTGAGAGACCCGTCAAAGTTAGGCATAAAGTCGACCGTGTTCTTCTCTATATCGAGAAGCATCCAGTCGGCAATGCGGTCAAGCCTCGCCTCTGTATAACGCATTGATGCGGCGGCGTCACCATCGACGGAACCAAAATTCCCCTGGCCTTCGACAAGAGTATATCGCAATGAAAAATCCTGCGCCATTCTTACGAGAGTATCGTAGATCGCGCTATCCCCGTGCGGGTGATATTTTCCCATGCAGTTATGTGACAGCATGCCATTGGCTATAAATTCGTGATCGTCTTCTACCTGAATATCATAGGTCTTTTCGGCCGGCGACTCTTTCACGGAATCAACTCTGACAAAATGCAAGCGCTCCTTTATTACCTCATCAATAAAATTGAAAAGTGGCGACTCTATTTGCCGGAGCTTATCCATTATGCCCCAGCCTACCGCTTGCGAAGCGCTGAGGGGTTTGTCCCACAGGTCGGTAGAGTAGCGTATCTTGCCCCCTCCCTGATATTTTATACCTGCCCTAAATTTTTTGCCCTCATTATCCTTATACCACCCACCCCCTAAATGCGCCTCGCTCAGCTCCTTGAAGACAGATTTACCGGCGTAAGGAATAGCGTCGAGACTCGACCAGCAGTCCCGCTGCTCTCTTGTCAGCATCGTGATTATTTTAGCGCTCTTCTGGGGGCTTGCTAAAGACAAACAAGAGGCCATGAGATGGGCGTGAGTTCCCCTGAATTCTAAACTATAAGACTTGTTGTCGGACCTGACGAACCGTCCGTTAACTACATGCCCATCGTGCGGGCCTTCGCTGTACCTAAACCCTAATACGTTTTGATGCTGTAACAGGATTTGCAGCTGATCGATCAACTCCTCCGAAATAGAACCATAATGAACGACATTCCTGTTCACATGTATGCTGCCGTCGCCGTCGACCATCCCGGATACGAAAGCCCATATAACAGCGGAGGGCGAAGAAAAGATCTGCGCGGGAATTTTCTTTGTAAGGGAGCGCATTCCTTTTAAACGGAGCGCATTGGTAAGAAATTCGTTGATGCCGCGCTTGTGGACCCTTATCTGATAACCCGTATTTTTTACAAATCCGCTCTTGGTAATGTACTTGCACCTCTTGATCTCTATTTTCGTTTCATAGCTAAACTCGTCCTTCAATATCTTTTGAATCCTATGGATAATCTCCTCTGTGATAGAATAAAAACAGAGCCTGCCGCTTCTTTCCTCTATCCAGCCATCGGATAAAAAGAACCCCAGCAAATAGGCGATGTTTTCATTAAGATAAACCGTTCTTTGGCCTAAATAGCGTCCTAGCGGCACCTTCTTTTGTGCGTCGGGATACGCGCTTTTTATAACTACATAGTCATCGCAGGTAATATCCCCGGCTTCTTTCCACACAAACTCTAATTTATTATTCAGCACCTTGATCTTCTGAGATGGCGTGACAGTGTTGTGAGTTCCGTTCCCAAGAGTTATCTTCACCAAATTTTTAGCCGGCATTTCAAAAAGAGCC
>JAPLMG010000216.1 GCA_026387165.1 Candidatus Omnitrophota bacterium | reverse complement strand
GATCCGGAGTGAACCTGGCTTATATACCATCCATAAACGATTGGCAGGGATTGCAGTCGATACAGCTCGAGCTGAAGGATATAAAACCTTACGACCCTGAGCGAAGTCGAAGGGTCGAAGGATAACAAAAGGTAAAACATGCCAAAATTTAAACTGCACGTAAGAGTAGCTCTCCTCATAACGGGCCTGTCGCTGCTCTTCATATTCATATTTACATCCATTCAGCTTAAGAACCACTTAGAGAGGCTCAGCTCATATAACAAGTACCGCGCGCGTGTCGGAACCATCATAGTCAAGACCACCCTCGAGATGCTTCTTAAGGACATGCAGACAGAGGAAGTTCTGTCCGGAATATTCGAAGCGGCTATAGAGTCCTTTTCGAAAGAGGGCGTTGTTGAAAAGATATCCGTGATCTCTATGAACGGCGTTGTCCTTGCCACCAACGACGCTATAGTGAAAGAGTTCGGAGAGTCAAAGCGTGACTTAGATACTTATCAAAATCTGTCCCGGGAGTCAGGCCAGAGCTCCTGGTTCTATTCGGCTATAAACGAAAAGACCAGGGTCATAGACATATTCATACCGCTGTCGGTTGATCTGGCGCCCAAGTACATCGTGAAGCTTTCATTCTCGATAGTCAATATGAGCCAGGCGATAGTGGATACGCTTATTCCGATATCATTGACCGTGATAGCGGTTGTCATAGGCAATTTATTTTTAGGTTTTGTATTGTTGAAGACGGTAGTCTGGCCTGTCGAGGTATTGAACGCCGCCACCAAAGAGATAGCTTCCGGCAATCTCGATCTCAAAGTCGCCATAAAGACTAACGATGAGATACAGGAGCTGGGAGAGACGTTCAACGAGATGACAATCGCTTTAAAGAGAATGAAGGAGCGGGCCGAGAACGCCAATCCGCTGACGAAACTGCCCGGCAATAACGTTATCCGCGAAGAAGTTGAGAACAGGATCAAGCGCTCAAATTTATTTGTTGCCATACATTTGGACCTTGATAATTTTAAGATGTATAACGACAGATACGGTATCGCGAAAGGCGATGAAATTATAAAGTTTACCAGTAGAGTGCTGGATGGGGCGATAAAAT
Source organism: Candidatus Omnitrophota bacterium (assembly GCA_026387165.1). Classification (GTDB taxonomy): domain Bacteria; phylum Omnitrophota; class Gorgyraeia; order 2-01-FULL-45-10; family 2-01-FULL-45-10; genus 2-01-FULL-45-10. Next base: position 2,683 of record JAPLMG010000216.1, on the reverse strand, counting down.
CAAGCGGCAACGCCGGCGATTTTCTCGGACATGAAGGAGGCGATGACTTTTTCATAATAACCACGCCGGATAAGGCGGATGCCATTACGCAAAAAATAATTCATGATTTTGACTCCGAGATAACAGGTTTTTATTCACAGGAAGACCGGGATGCCGGGTATATTATTGAGAAAGACAGGAGAGGGGAGACAGCAAAATTCCCGTTAATGACCATATCAATGGCCGGTGTTACTAATCAGTTGAGGCCCGTATCGAGCTATGCGGAGCTTACAAATATAGCAGTAAGCATCAAGGTCAAGGCTAAGCAGGAGAAGAAGAGTAATTTTATACTTGATAGAAGGAACGCATAAGTTAGATAGAAAAAAGTTAGAATATTATCATTGTATTATCGCAATATATATGGTATAGTACATAGTGAGTATAAGAAAAAGTTGGATTATTGGATAGTGTCAATAAAGGCTCTGTACCATTCGCCACTATGTGGCTCAGGTGCAGGGTCACGTACTTGAACTAAGTGAATGGTAAAAGGCACACCATCTGAAAGGGTGGGTCCCCTACTTCGCATTCAATGCGTTATAGACTGAATGCTTCGTAGGGCCCGACGAAGCATTCCGTCTATTGATTGTTGAATGCGAAGTCGGGGCAAAGCTCAAGAGCCTAAGCCCTGAAGCATAGGGGAATGGCAGTCAGCTGCTGAAGCTTTAAGACCTGTACGCCTATTTATGGAGATGGTGTATAGGTATTTTTTTTGCAGAGATATCTAAAAGTTTTAAGAAGTCGTAAACCCGTCATTGCGAGCCCTGCACCTGAGGAGCGAAGCGACGAATGGTACAGGGCGAAGCAATCTCTAAAAGCGAGATTGCTTAGTTGTGCTTCGCCCTCCTCGGAATGACGATGAGGATAATATCATGAAAAGACTGACTATAATACTCACGATCCTGGCCATATCAATAATATTCGCCCATGGCGCATACGCAGCCATGGACGATAGGAGCGACCGTCTGTCTAATGAGCAGTCAGGCGTATTCTCACCCGGCTACATCAATGCTGCCAAGCAGAAGACCCAGGCGATAATAAATCAGGTTGAGAAGAATAAGAGCCCATTAGAAAAGAGATCCGACGCTATGGACGATAAATTGTCCAATAAGGTCGTCGAAGATAATGCCGATAAGCCGAAATTGGACCTTAAGAAGAAGACAGGTGGATCGGGTGAAGTCAAGGCGGTAATAGAACAAAAAAATCCGGCTGGTTCTGAGGCAGGTGCAGTCGGCGGGAATACTACTCCTCCCCCAAGTTATTCTGCCGACTTTAACGGAGACGGCGTCGTAGACGCGTCTGACTACATCACTTTGAAGATGAACTTCGGCAGGACCAACGCTAAGTTTACAGACGGCGATGCCAATGGTGATGGCAGCGTTAACTGGACGGATCTTCAAGTTATTCTGGGAAATTTTGGTACACGCACTCTTACTCCTACCCCACCCCCCGTTGTTTTGCAACCTAAAGTAATTTTGCAGGATGCGTATCAAAGTTATGTGCCTGAAAGAAAGAGCCTGGATCGCGGTGATTATATATCGGACAGCAATAGTTTATGGACAGAGAATGCGGGAAAGTCTGCATCCGGATACGCCGATAATAAGCTTGGTGAATATTTTAAAAATTCATTGATTGGCAAAAATAATGAAAATGCAGATGATAATAGCAGTTCAGATTCGAATCTTGCGGTAAGAATACAGAACAATCTTGGAGATCAATCGGCTATAGCTTTGCCTTTGGAAGAATCGTCTACTCAGGACATGGAGCTCACTTTAAAGCTGTCTAATATACTTGCCAACCCCACCGAGGATCAAAAGCAGATGCTCGATGCCATGACAGCTCTTTTAGGTGAATTAAATAATCAAGAGAACCAAGCCGGTTCATCTGAATTGAATGGAGCAAGCGATGACCTCCTTCAGATGGTGGCCTCGATATTGATAGCTCAGGCGATACCGGATCTACTCAAGGAAGGGGATATCTCCAGCATAAAAAATATCTTCGCAGAGCTTAATGATAAAAAGGGTAGAATAGTGCTGGAATACAATGACTCCACAAAGCCGTACTATGACCAGATAGTAAAAGAGATGTCCAAGAACATGTCTATCCTGCAGCTTAAGGATGTTCTGTCAGGCACCATGACAAAGAAAGAGCTTGAAAATATGCCGCGCAATGAGCTCGACAAGGTACTTGAGAAAATCCGTAAGTCCAAAGACAGGTCATTTGAAGAAGAGTATATGCTCCAGCAGGAAGCCAAGTACAGGAAGGCCTATATAGAGCCGAACAAGAAGGTGCTTGAGGATAAGATGAAAGGCATGATGAAGGAATTCACCGGCAGATTATCGAAGGTGCTAGAAACTACTAAAAAATAAGAGATTGCTTCGCTTCGCTCGCAATGACGCGCCTACCTATTTACTGAATACGCTTAGTTTGTCCCGACCGGAGTTTTTGGAATCGTACAAAGCCTTATCCGCGGCCTTGATGAGATCGTTCGGATTCTCTGAGGCCGCGTCTTCTATGGTAATTATCCCCGCGCTCATGGCCACTTTTATTATCTCGCCTTTATCGGTTTTGAATTCCAGGGACCCTACCATATTTCGCAGCCTTTCAGCGTATTTGACGGCATGATCTTTTTTCATGCCGGATATTA
>JAPLMG010000064.1 GCA_026387165.1 Candidatus Omnitrophota bacterium | reverse complement strand
GTGTTCGTTGCGTATATACTCTTCTATGAGCGTTCTCAGGCGGGCACCCTTAGGATGATACAATACGAGGCCGGGCCCCATTTCGTCGCTCAGGCTGAAGTATTCGAGCTGTTTGCCGAGCGCCCTATGGTCCCGCTTCTTAGCTTCCTCGATAGCCTTTATATGGTCTTCAAGATCTTTCTGCGTCGGGAACGCGGTGCCGTATATCCTCTGCAGCATCGGGTTCGTTTCGATACCGTGCCAATAAGCGCCGGCTATCGACAATAACTTAAACGCCTTTATCTCGCCCGTCGACGCTACGTGCGGCCCCCGGCACAGATCGACAAAGTCGCCGTTTTTGTATATGGATACGGCCTCTCCGGGGATCTTCTCTATCAGCTCCACCTTATACTTCTCGCCCATCTTTTTAAATAATTTATGCGCCTCGGGCTTCGCCATCTCCTGTTTCTCAAAGGCGCAGTTCTTCTTTAAAATCTGGCGCATCCTGGCTTCTATAGCATGGAGGTCCTCCGGGGTAAAAGGCTCTTCGCGGTCGAAGTCGTAGTAGAATCCGTCTTCGATCGACGGGCCTATGCCGAGCAAGGTATCCGGCCAGAGCTCCTTAACGGCCTGCGCCATCACATGCGAGCACGAGTGCCTGAGTGCGTCCAAATCCATGCGTCTTATTCCCCCTCTATATTCCTGCGAAGCCATACCCGAGTTTTACTCGTTGAATGGCGAAGCAGAATTACATGTGATGCGCTATGTCTTAACGCGTCTAAGTCCATATATTGTCCTAAATCTTTTGTCCTACTTCGCCATTCAATTCTTAAAATTGAGGTGTGGCTTCGTAGGGACATTCTGCTTTCAACTTATTGTAATTCCTGCGAAGCCATACCCGAGTTTTACTCGTTGAATGGCGAAGCAGAATGGTGGGCGGGGAGGGATTTGAACCCTCACGACCTTACGGCCAAGGGATTTTAAGTCCCTCGTGCATTCCAGTTCCACCACCCGCCCAAAAAATTAATCATACGCATCTTTTCTGCGGCTGATGCGCAGGACGAGAATCAAAATTTCCCGCTCCGATATTTTGTAAATAACCCTGTAATTACCCCAACGATACCGCCAATACCCCTGAAATTCCCCTTTTAAGGGCTTCCCTAATTCTTTTGGCTCCTTGGCAAGATAGGTCTCGATCCGGGCGAGGATCTTCTTGATGATGAACTTATCAAGCTTCTTGAGATCCTGTTCGACCTGATCTAAATACACAACCTTATACACCAAGCTTGCCCCTCATTTCGGCGCCGGAAATGATCCTGGATGCAGGGTCGTTAAAACGGTCTTTCGCGATCTGCGCGTCCGCGTAGTCTTCCAGATAATGTTTCAGGGCATCAATAATATAAAAAGTTTCGCTGCGATGCGTGGCCTTCGCCAATGAAGCTAATTTGTTGACAAGTACCGCCGGCAGGCGAAACGCTTTCAATAAGGTCATATACTTTATCCTCCTTTACAATACAAGTATAACATGGTTATACAAGTATTGCAAACAAAATTGTTTAATGACCGTGTACCACTACACATTATCTCTCAATCCTTCGACAGGCTCAGGATTGACCCTGAGCTTTTGTCGAAGGGTCAAATTCAGTAGCGCTATTATATGATTATTGGCCATAATAGGCAAGGATTTTTTAAATTCAGAGAGGCGAGTTTTAGAGAGTGGTTCGACGCGGCCAACGCTTAAATAACAGCTTTGCTCACCATGTTCAATCAAGAGACAAAATGTCCTAAAAAAGTGTCTGTTTTGTCCACTTTTTTGATGGACATAAAGCTATAACGCTTTGCAGCATATATGGTTACACAATGTCCGTCAATGTCTACGGACATGGTTCAACTTTGCTCACCATTGCCCTGAGCTTGTCGAAGGGCATTCCTATTTTGCCTAAAATGTCCAGGCCTAAACTGGCCTGTTTCCCAACGTATTTATAACTATTTTAATCTTCGACATGGTAGATGGGTTCTAGCTCGAAGTATCCTGCGGGAACGTCTGTCTTAAATCGGAATTGATCCAGAAAGCCATAGACACCGAGTACCCCGGCAAAACCGATAGACCTATTCAAGAAACCGATCTTCGTATCTATCGGCCATGCGTTCTGGATTTTGAGATTTTTATTATCTTTGAATACAAGCAGCCTCAGGTCGTGAAAATACCCTATATTCTCCGGCTGTTTCCCTCCGACACCGGAAAGCGAGACCTTGTCTTTTGTATCCTTATAATCGTCGATCCCTAAGAGCTTCGCGAAGCCATTATCAAACAAACACCATTGAGAGCCCGTGTCGATATAGGTTTCGATCCTTAGAACATTACTACCGCGCTGGAGGCCTATCCTGATGAGAGGTTCGAATCTGTGCTTTGCTACAGTAGGTAGGACAGGATTTGAAATGCAGGTGTACGGATACCGATAGGTCATTATAAGAGATAGTCGAATTTAAGATCCGGCATCTTCGCTATAATGGGGTCTTCGAACCCCTTTTTGATGGCTTTTGCCAGAACTTCTTTTATGGTCGCGCCCGCGCTTATAATCTTATCATCGCTCGTCAGGGCAACCCATTTATTCTGGTATTTTTCGAAAATCTTTGTTCTGTTCATAGCTTCTCCCATAAAACACTCCTCTATCGATGGCTTAATTATACAGCCATGATGCGGCTTGTCAATATAATTTTAAGCTCAGTAAAACATAGACGTATTGCATGCTTCCTCTTTAAAAGGTGGGCAGCACAGGGCTCGAACCTGTGACCCATACCATGTCAAGGTAGTACTCTAACCTCCGCCTACACCCGACCTTACGCAACTCATGGCGGATCCGCCAAAATTTTTACTGCATTGATAAAATGGTGGGCGCAATAGGGATCGAACCTATGACCTCCACGATGTCAACGTGGCGCGCTAACCAGCTGCGCTATGCGCCCCTTGATAAACCTACGCCTACTGCTTGTTTTTAAATAGTTCTCTCTTTTTCTTGCTTCGGTAAAAATATCGCATGCTTCAGAATATATTAATCTAAATGGTCTGTTTTCTCTTGACCATTTATTAGAACCGCTGTTGTGTTGCTTAAGCCTTGCTGCGGGATGAAGTCTCGTGCAACCGACATAACGCTTGCTGTTTCTTAAGCTTTTTAATACATAAACATAGCACATAGTTAAAAATTTTGGCGGAAACTGAGCTTCAGCCTCTGGCTGATCCTCCTCAGGCGGAAGCTGCCCGCTTACTTATGCCAAAGTGTCCTACTTCGCCATTCAACCCGGAAAGCTCGGATATGGTTCTACTTCGCGCTTCAAGTATCCAACGGCGGTAGCGCTTCGTAGGAACCATTCCTGCGAAGTTCTTCTTCGCTAAAGCTTCGAAGAAATCTCGCCGAAGCCTTGGCGAAGGCGGACCCTACCGGCTATTCCCTGCCGAAGGGCGAAGCAGAATGGCTTCGTAGGGACATTCCTACGAAGCTCAAAGCTTCCGCCACAAAGATCGGCGGATCCGCCTCTATGCGGAGAAAAGCTTTGAGCGAAGTAGAATGGAGGCGGCGAGCGGAATTGAACCGCTGAATCAGAGTTTTGCAGACTCTTCCCTTTGCCACTTGGGTACGCCGCCTTCGGTTGCTTCAATTCCAGGCCCTCGATTGCTTATCAAAAATATTCTCACACCTAAAAGCGTCTGGGGCCAAAAATAGTTTTTCATATTTTAAATATTTACGGTCGAGATCACTGCTGTCCAAGTTAGCACAATTTCCCCCTCACCTTAATCCTCTCCCCCTAAAGGGGGAGAGGAAATTATGAGGAAATCCCCTCTCCCCTTTAGGGGAGAGGGCAAGGGTGAGGGGTATGTAAAGATCGAATCTCAAAATGCCGTCTGCAAACAAAAGCCCCAAAACGTAAGAACTGCTTCGAGACCATGTCTTGAAGAAATTTTCATTAACTTTATATTTGACTCCCATCGTACCTTATCTTGGCTTGCCATCGGCGCTATGCACCCACTCTACGGAGCCGTTCACCCTGACGACATTCCGCCCCAGATCATTGTGATTGCCGTCCCGGTCGTAAATTATAACGTCCGCGAGCATCGATGACTCCGACAGCCCGGAGATATATTCGTAATCGCTCCCGGCCGCGGTGCCTATAAATTTACTCGCGGGGCAGTCAAAGATCTGCTCTTCTTTGACATAGCCCGGATAGAGGCTCCCGAGATCCGGCGGGAACGCGTCATCATGGTCCGCCGCATACATATGCAGGGCCAGGCTCAATAGGCGTACGTTCTCCGAACACTTTATCACGTCGGCTCTCTCGCGCATCCTGTTTACGAAAGGCGTGAGAGCGCAAAACGTGATCACAAACATCGTGACCACGATCAACAGCTCCACCAGCGTAAATCCTCTTCTCGCCGCCATCATACAATCTAGTGTATTCGAAACTTCAACGCCTTGTCAAGAATAATCTTGGCTAATTTTGACTTACGTTTATTGAATATCCTCGTCAGGACCCCGAACCTGTCTATGATCACCACATCGAGCGCCTTATCCCCAAAAACGCTCCTCTTTGAGGTCAATCTATTTGCCACTATAATGTCTAAGTTCTTGTCTTTCAGTTTTTTTAACGCGTTCTTTTCTAAGTTTTCCGTCTCGAGCGCGAACCCTACCGTCACTCTTTTCTTCTTCAGCCTGCCGACCTCGGCTAATATATCCGGATTCTCGACCAGCTCGATATTTCCGGTGCCGCACTTTTTTATCTTGCGCCCGGAGGAATGTTTGGGCCGCCAATCCGCCACAGCCGCCGTCATGATCACGCAGTCGGACCAGGTTAAAAACTTCAGCACCGCGGCCCTCATATCGCCGGCGCTCTCCACGCAGACGAGCCTCACCCCTTCAGGCGCCTTCAAGAGCGCCGGGCCGCTAACCAAAGTGACAGAAAGCCCGCGCGACTTCGCGTTGCGGGCTATCTCATATCCGAAGAGTCCTGTGGAATAGTTTGATATGTACCTTACCGGGTCTATCTTTTCACGGGTGGGTCCCGCCGTGACGAGGACATTCTTTATCACTTT
>JAPLMG010000051.1 GCA_026387165.1 Candidatus Omnitrophota bacterium | reverse complement strand
TGCGCGAGATCCTCGATAGAATATATATCATGATGCGGTGGAGGCGATATTAAGGTAACGCCGGGGGTCGTATATGTGGTACGCGCGATTATTTCGTTTACCTTGTGCCCCGGCAATTGACCGCCTTCTCCAGGTTTAGCTCCCTGCGCAATTTTTATCTGTATCTCATCCGCATTGACAAGATAATTTATAGTAACGCCGAATCTCCCGGAGGCGACCTGCTTTATAGCGCTTCTCCTCGAATCGCCGTTAGGCAGAGTTATGAATCTATTGGGATCCTCACCGCCTTCGCCCGTATTGGACTTACCGCCGATTCTATTCATGGCAATAGCTATTGTCTCGTGCGCGAGGGCCGAGATCGAGCCGAAGCTCATAGCCCCTGTGGCAAAACGCTTCATGATGCTTTCGGCGGTTTCGACCTCATCGACAGAAACCGGTTTTACTTTTCCGCCTTCGGCGGAAAACTTTAAAAGACCCCTTAAAGTTGCAGGGTTATATGACTGGTCGTTTATCATCGCGGCAAATTTTCTATACCCATCACAGCTATTATTACTTGTAGCATCCTGTAAAGCCGCTATGCTTTCGGGGTTCCAGAGGTGAAACTCTCCGTCCTTTTTCCATTGATAGACTCCGCCGCTTGCCAAATAGAGTTTCTCGATATCTCTTTCGGCATATGCGTCTCTGTGCTTTGCAATAGTCTCATCCTGAATTTCATCAAGACCGACTCCTCCGATCCGCGATGCCGTGCCGGTAAAATATTTCTCTATAAAATCATCGCTTAAGCCCAGCGCTTCGAATATTTGCGCGCCGCGATAGCTTCTAAGAGTGGATATTCCCATCTTTGATAATATTTTTAAAATACCATCGCTCAATGCCTTGCTATAATTTTTCAGAGCGCTTTCGAGGTCTAGATCGATCTCATTTTCTTTTATAAGATACTTTATAGTTTCATAGGCAAGATATGGATTCACGCAATCCGCACCGTAACCAAAAAGTAACGCAAAATGATGTACTTCTCTCGGTTCTGCGCTCTCAACTATTATCGCAACTTGGGAGCGTATCGTCTTCTTTACAAGATAATGGTGAACGGCGCTCGTGGCCAATAATGACGGAAGAGCGATCCTTTCTTTATCAGCCCCCTTGTCGCTCAAAATTATAAAGGAGTACCCCTTTTCGATGGCATATTCCGCTTCGAAACAGATTCTTTCCAGCGCCTGCAGGAAACCATTCCTGCTACTGCCCGCGTCAAAAAAAGTATATATCGTCTTTATTTTAAAACCGTTTATACTGATATCGCGTAAATTTTGGAGCTCTTCATCTGTTAGAATAGGATTTCTTACCCTAATCTTATGACTATGACCCGAGGTTTCCTCTAAAATATTTTTTTCGGGCCCGATAAAGCTTTCAAGGCTCATAACGAGTTTTTCCCGTATAGAATCTATGGGCGGGTTGGTCACCTGCGCAAATAGTTGCTTGAAATAGCTATATAAAAGTTGAGCTTTTTTTGACAAAAAAGCATGGGGGGTGTCATTGCCCATAGAGCCTACCGGTTCTTTGCCCTCTTCCGCCATGGGCTTTAAGATCATCTTAAGATCTTCTCGAGAGTAGCCGAAAGCCTTAAGATGGGCTATTATGTCTTCGATCTTTTGATGCTTCGGCATACTCAGCATCAACCCTGAGCTTTTGTCGTCCCTCGACTTCGCTCGGGACGGCCCTGAGCCTGTCGAAGGGTCGAAGGGTTGATGGGAACTTGAGCCGCTATTGGTAAGCCTGTCGAGATTGACCATATTTTCGTCATTCCATTTTCCGTATGGACAACGCCCGGATACGCTTTTTTTTATCTGGGAATCATGAACTATGCATCCAAGTTCGGTATCGATAAAAAATATCTTGCCTGGCTCAAGTCTTCCGCAAGACTTAATAGTCTCGGGGGCTATGTCAAGAACGCCAACCTCGGATGCCATCACTACAAAATCGTTTTTTGTTATAATATAACGGGCGGGACGAAGACCATTTCTGTCCAGCACCGCTCCGATACGCTTTCCGTCCGTAAAGGCTATCGCGGCCGGCCCGTCCCACGGCTCCATGAAACAGGCATGATATTTGTAAAAATCCTTGAGCTCCTTATCCATAAAATTATTGTGCTCCCAGGCTTCCGGGATGAGCATCATCATGGCATGCTCTAGAGACCTTCCCGCTAACACCAAAAGTTCAAAAAAGTTATCGATTGCAGCAGAATCGCTTCGGTCTTTAACAATAACCGGCTTCAGCTTCTCTGTGTCCGTGCCGAAAAGTTCGCTGGTAAGGAGCCGCTCCCTCGCGCTGACCCAATTCACGTTGCCGCGCAGGGTATTTATCTCCCCGTTATGGGCTAAAAACCTGAAGGGCTGCGCCAGGTCCCATGTGGGGAAGGTATTAGTGCTGTAACGGGAATGCACTAAACATAAAGCGCTCGATACGCTTTCATCTTTGAGATCGAGGAAAAAATTCTCAAGCTGGCTGGGCATAAGCAACCCTTTGTAAGAAAATGTGCGACAAGATATATTGGTAATATAAAATGACCTCTTTTGCTCTAAAGTTGACGCGCGTATAATATTTTCAACTTGTTTCCTTATGACATAAAGCTTCCTTTCAAAGCTCAATTCATCATTAAAATTTTTGCCTCTTTCTATAAAGATTTGTTCAAAAACAGGCTCGGTCGATTTGGCGCTCTTTCCGATGCCGGAATCATCTATAGGGACAGGGCGCCACCCCAGGAGGGTCTGGCCTTCTTCGCTTACTACTTTCTCAAATATTTCCCTGCAAAACTTGCGTTCTTCGCTATTCTGAGGGAAGAATATCAATCCGGTGCCGTATGACCCCGGATCTGGTAAATCAATTTTGTTATCTGCGGCGACCTTTTTAAAAAACTCATGGGGAATCTGGATCAAGATTCCTGCGCCATCGCCTGTTTTGGGATCCGCGCCGACCGCGCCGCGATGGGCCAGGCGGTTTAAAACCTCCATCCCTTGCTTTACAATGATATTTGATTTCACGCCTTTTATATTACAGACAAACCCCACCCCGCAGGAATCGTGCTCAAATCCCGGATCATAAAGACCTTGCTTTGGCGGGAAACCATAATATTGCATTAAATTTTCCATTTCTCCGGATGAATGCCGAATTTACTGATTTTTGTTTTTAAAGTGTTGCGATGTATGCCTAAAATTTTTGCGGCCTTAAGCTGATTACCAAAAGTTCTTTCAAGCGCCCTTTCTATTAATGGCCTCTCAACAGCCTCAATAACAATTTTGTATATCACACTTCTATCGGCATTCTTAAACATTTCATCCAATTCTTTAAATAACACTTCTAAATGATTTTTTTTAGCATTATTTTTCAT
>JAPLMG010000200.1 GCA_026387165.1 Candidatus Omnitrophota bacterium | reverse complement strand
TCTTCTCCCACCCTAAGCGGCGAAGCAAGCCCCTCAAACCTATATCCACATGGGCAACCATAAGTTCGTGATCTATCTTCAAAAGATGAATATCGTTAACACGGATAACCTTGTGATTAAAAGTGTCCACAACCTGCTGGTCGAGTATATCGCGGCGCAGAAGAAATTCGTAATCTTTCGGGGAGCCTGAGTGAAATTTCACTCCATCCGATTTGATATTTAAAATTACCTCTCCATCTATTTCTGAAACGTTTGAGAAAGGAACGCTCGCATAGTATCTTTTTATAAAACCTTTGGCTATTATGAGCTCATCCGATTTCGGATAGACTTCGCTAGTTTTCGCGGAGATGTCCCAAAGTTTTCCGATAAACTTACGGTCACTATCGAGCACATCACTCCCCAGAAGGCTTGAGAAGTTCAGGAACATTGCCGCGGCTTTAATTTTTGCTTCTTCGAAATTTGAATTTGCCATGACTTATTATTATAGCCCTCCAAAACAAATAATCAAAGCTAAAAAACAAGAAAATCGCTTCGCGATTAGGCCTTTCCTCTATAAGGATTTAGGAAGGCCTATCCCTTTTAGGATAACTTTTTGGCGATTTTCAGTGGTTGGAATTAGTTTTTGAAATTCCATACCATCAATTAGGAAAAATGGGGACGCCCATTTTTATGCAGTATTTTAAAAAGGGGACACTCATTTTTTATCAAAAAAATGGGTGTCCCCTTTTTCTTTGAGCGGATAAAAACGATTATATCAAATTATCCGTGAGTTCATCTGCTTCTCAAGAGCTTCTTCATCTCTTTAGGAATCTTTTTATCTAAATATCTCTGGGCCGTCGTTTGGTTCGGGTACAATCTCAAGATCTTTGTAAACGCGCTCTTTGCCTTATCAATATCGCCATTCTTATAATAGCCGATGGCCTCTCTATAAAGGCCTTCCAGATTTTTACCGAAGACAGCGACATTCATATTTTGAACTTCTGCCGCCTCTTTCTCAAACTGAGCGGACTCTTCCTTTTCTCTCAATTCAGCCTCTGCCCTTTTAGCGTCTTCACGGGCCTGACGCGCCCTCGCGATCACCGCTGCTTTAGCTTTTTCAGCTGCTTCGCGCTCCAGGCGCGCTTTCTCCCGCGGTCCATCTTTTGCCTCTATCTCCGCTTTCCGCGCGGCTTCACGAGCTTCGGCTTCGGCCTTTCTGGCGGATTCTTTTTCGAGGCGAACCTTCTCTTTCTGTTCAGCTTCAAGCTTTCTGGCGGATTCTCTTTCGAGACGGGCTCTTTCACGAGCTTCAGCTTCAGCTTTGGACTCTCTCACTGCCGGCCCCGCTTTTCGCGCGGCCCCGCGCCCAAGGCCGGCTTTCTCTTTCCGGGCGGATTCTATTCGGTCAGCATCCATCTTCTCTCTCTCTTTGGCTTCCCTCTCCCGAGCCTCTAAACGGGCCTTCTCCTCCCGGGCCTTTTCGCGCGCAATTCTTTCAGCTTCTCTCTGCTTGGCCTTGGCCTCTCTTGCGGCCGTTTCGGCTTTCCCGGAGGCTTCTCTCTCCGGATGGGCTTTCTCTCTCATCTGGGCTTCGGCCTTTCTGGCGGATTCTTTTTCGAGACGAACTTTCTCTTTCTGTTCAGCTTCAAGCTTTCTGGCGGATTCTCTTTCGAGGCGGGCTCTTTCACGAGCCTCGGATTCGGCCTTCTTTTCGGCCTCTCTTTCGAGGCGGGCCTTTTTCTGAGCTGTAAGCCTCTCCTTTTCGGACCTGACAATAGCTTCGGCTTTGAGCTTTCTGGATTTTTCTCCGGCCTCCTCCCGGGCTTCTAACTTTGCCTGACGCTCGGACTCAAGTCTCGCCGACTCTTCCTGGCGGGCTCTTTCCTTTGCCTCAGACCCGGCTTTCCTGGCGGCTTCGCGCTCCAGGCGCGCTTTATCATTAGCTTCAGCTTCAAGTTTCCTGGCTTCTTCGCTGGCACGCCTGGCGGCTTCTTCTATATAAGCCTTCATCTCCGGATCTTTAGCAATGCTGATAGCTCTGCCCCACGCTTCCTTCGCCTCTTTAAGTTTGCCCTCTTTATATAGTTGATTGCCGCTTTCAAAAGTCTGCGCAACCTTAGTCTCGCGCTCCTGGTTGCGTGCCAGAATCTCCCGCTCGTTCAATTCCTTATCAACTTTCTTTATATTCTCTTCGACCTCTTTCAGTATCTCCTTAAGCCTCATTCTGTAAGAAGGTACGGATCTTTCGATTGCATCGCTTTTGACGTTAACTTTATCTTTCACGGCTTGAAGCGTTTCAATATTAAGCGGGGCTTCGGAAGTAACTTGTTTCTGCGGAGAGCTCTCGCTGTCGGTTGAACCTTGAGAGAATAGGACGGACACAAAAAAAACCAAGGAGATGCCCGCCGATAGCGTTATGATCGTATTAGCGCGTTTCATTTTGTATGCCTATTATCATGCATTGATTCACAGAATTTTGTAATAACTTTTGAGATTGCTTCGTCCTTCGACGTTGCTCAGGACGAAACCCTGAGCTTTTGTCGAAGGGCTTCGTCGCTCACTTCGCTCGCTCCTCGCAATGACGGCTTATTAGAACTCGAAAGATAGCGGGCGCGGCACCGACTCATCTCTTATCTTTTCCCAAATTTTCTTCGACTCATCCAGCCTGCCCTCTTTATACGCTAACGTAGCTTCAGCGATCTTCTTCTCCATGTCATCTTCATGAAGCTTGCATTCGCTTACATATTTTTCGGATTGCCTGTAGAGCGAAATGCTCATATTCGCGACTATCTGATATATCTCTTTCGACTCTTTAAGCCTTCCGGTTTTATACAGATCTTCGGCAAGATAGAGGTAGCCCGATAATTTTTTCCTTAATGAGCTATCGTCTCCGGCAAGCTCCTCATCGACGAGCGCCCACGCCTCTTTGCGCATCCTCTCTTGTCTCATCTCTTTTACTATGCGCTCTATCTCGCCCGGCAGCTTGTCCTCTATATTCAGAGATATATGAAAACGGCCGGGCGCATAGCCTTCGGTAAGAGGATCCTGGCCCAACAGTTTTAACTGAAATCCCCACTCCAGCCTGAGCAATACCTGATCATAAAAATTCATTCTAAGCCCCACTCCGACAGAGGATAACCTGCGGGGCTTCGGATCGCCGCGATGCTCTCCGTAGCCATAATCGAAAAATGTAACGGCCGTTAGCTGATTCTTTAACGGTGCCTGCGCGTAAGGCAATTTCCATGACTTTGGCAGAAAAAATAGCGGGCTCATCATCTCCGCGTTAACTAGCGCCATCTTGTCCGCCACATAGTCGCTGGGCGGATATCCGCGCACCGTATCTGTTCCGCCAATGCCGTACTGTTCCTGCGGAAAGAGCTTCTCGGACGGGATCTGCAGCCTCAGCTTCAGGCTTTGCTGCAGATCAAAAGGAAGGCTCGTCCTGTTCTGCAAACCCAAACTGAACTTCGTATAGGTCGGCGTAGCCCCTTGACGCGATGACAGCGGATTATTCTTCTTGCTCGCGCCGAACACATTTATGCCCTGATTGAGCTCCGGTAATATAGATGTTACACTTCCCGCTGCGCGAATTGTATAGGTGCCGCCGAAGGTCAGCTCTCTAAGCCTGTCCCTGTTAAGCGTGCCCTGCCCCCGTTTATACCAGGTGACCTTATCTTTGCTGTCGAAGGTGGCATATATGTCGCCCACATATTCGTCCTTGTTGTATATATCCCGGCGTATGGTCGCCGTAACGGTCTCGGATACCGACTTGAGAGCGTATCTATCGGAATCTTTCTGCGGCGTGGAGAGAGCGTAGCTGTAGCCGTAAAGCAGCGAGGTACCTTCGGGGCTTATAGGAATAGAGTGATAAGCATATGTGCCGTCAAAGTCCGCGCCGTATGATATGCCCGATATTAAAGTGTCGTCGTATCCGAGGAGATTATTATCGCGGACGCCGAAGCCGTTCCGCTCTTTTCCGGTAGTTGCTACGCCCTCCCTGTCGAACGTGTACTGGCCATGTATCGGAAAACGCGTCTTGGGAGTCAAAATAATATTTGTCGTCCCCGGCTTGTCTCCCGCATGAAGCGCCGCCCTTACCTCGCGATCCGGATTCTTATTCATCATCTGGACGCTCTTTGAGATCCTGTCATACCGGAGGACCTCTCCGGACTTCACATTCCAGTAATATTTGATGATCTCCTTTCCGAAGAACGGGGCCTTATGCACTTCCACTTCGCCCATCTTTGCCTCCACGACCTGCATCGTCACGGACCGGTCCTCTGCCTCCTGCGGAGGGAGAAAGACCGCGGCTATAATGCCGCGCCTCAGGTATTCGGAGGATATCTCTTTTGAGAGATTGTTCAGCTCGGTAAGCGTTACCTCTCTGTTTTCGTATTTTTCCAAAAACGGAATAAAGTCTTCGGGCGGGAAACTTTCGCAGCCCGACAATTTTATGCTCTTTACAAAAAATCTCTGCTCGTCCGGCTTCGGCTTCTCTTCTTCAACCTTTGGGAGACCGGGTTTCTGCGGCACCACCTTGAGCTCTCTCTGGACCTGCCTCTCTTTTTCGGCTCCGAACTGATCCGACTCTCTCGTAGCTCTACTGGCATCCGGAGGAGGGGCTTGAGCATAGGATATCCGGGAGATGAAGAGAAAGCTGCCGGACAATATTGCCGTCAAGAACGCCTTTGGTATACATCTCATATTATAGCACAAGTATATCTAACAAAAGTCAGCTTGTCAAGCACTTGAGATTGGTAATGTAATAGTCCAGAGGCTGTGTCGTAAACTACATTCGTATGATTACGTAATTACGGGGACACGTACAAAATGTACATGTCCCCGTAATTCGAAGCAATCTCCGACGGAGAGATTGCTTCGTCGGCACTTCGTGCCTCCTCGCAATGACGAAAAACACGAATTGTGACACAGTCTGAATGACGAAGTTCTTCTGGGACTGAACTATTATCGGTTTTTACAATCTTTTTCTGAAGATGATGACTGTGAGGATGGTGAGCGCGAATAACACAATAGCGGAATTGATCCTTTTCAGATTTATCGGCCTTACTAATGAGTGCCCCTTCTTCACGATCTCGACCGTATCGGCGTGGATATCCAATTCCCCATTATGGATGGAGCATGCGCGGTTCAACGTACCGTTAACCTCTATTATGTCTCCGCGGTTCTTATAATCGCCGGCGAATTTCACCCCGTCAAGCAGCGAGCTCTTACACCATACGCCGATCGCGTTAGAGCCGTCGTTAAGATTCGCCCATGAATATTCGCCCCTGTCCAATATGGCCGTAACGAGCTCGCCCCTGTAATTAAGCTTCCGCCCGTTTAGTTCTTTTGCCTTCTCTATCAATTCAGTGCTCGACCACGTTACCGCGTAGCAATTTGTTGCGAAAAGAAGCATTGATATAACAAGAATTAAAATGCTTCGTCGGCCGGAGCTTACCCCGAATCCTTGTGGTTCGGGGGCCTCCTCCATCAGACTGTGAACTTGTGACCTTGTGACCTTGTGACCTTTCATTACTTCTTCCCCTTGAAAGCAGCTATTATCATACCTAAAAGCACCATGACCGCTATGAACTCAAGCCGTCCGGCCCACATCTGTAATATGTAAACTACCTTCAGCGCGGCTGGCATCGACGGTGATGTGATGCCGCACGAAAGGCCGACATTCGCGGCCGCGGATACGGACTCGAATAACGCCTCGCTAAGAGAGTATCCGCAGAGCATTCCCGCTATCGCGCCGAATATGTAGAGATTGACGTATGATATCAGGATGATCGCCGATATCCTCACATACTTATCTTCCAGCACCATATCCTTTATGTGGTGTATCTTCTGTACGAATATCGCCGTCTCCGGAATAAGCATCTTCTTTATGTCCTGGCGAAGCGCCTTATATATGACCCCGATCCTGAAGACCTTGATGGCGCCCGTCGTGGAGCAAACGCTTCCGCCTATCGCCATGGCGAGGGTCACCCCGAACATCGCGAGAGCGCCCCACTCATTGACGAATTGGCGTGGATATATGGTGGAAAAACCGGTCCCGGTATGGCCCGATATGAGATGATAGAATGTCTTGCTCGCGAATGGCAGCGGCTGGGCGTATACATGATTCCTGAGCACCCCCCATGCCGCGATCGAAAGCGTAACGACGATGGAGATGAAGAGGGTCACTATCTCTATATTCCTATAAAGCTCGCGCCTGTTCCCGGTCCAGACAGCATAATGAAGAGCAAAGTTTATTGAGCCTAAGAGCATTATGGAGATCGTTATGATCTCGAATGGAAAGTTATGATAGAAGAGTATGTTCTGCGACTGCGGCGTGAATCCTCCGGTATCAAACGCGGCCATGAAGATACAGACGGAGTCAAATATCGCTTTTAAAGGCGGCAAGCCTCCCCATATCCCGGCTATAGACAGCGCCCCGCTGCCAAGCACCAGATAGACCATGCTGACAAGCCATATGAAGCGCGCCGTCTCAACGACATTCGGCATTATCTTCTCGTCGCGCGCCTCACCCACATACATCCTGAAAGCGCCCGCTGTTCCCCTGACGAGAAATGTCAGCGCTATCACCACGATCCCCTGGCCGCCCATGAACATGATAAGATGCCGCCAGAAGTTATAGGAATTTGCCATGTGATCGAGATTTACCGCGAGCGAGAGGCCCGTGGTGGCATATCCGCTCATGGCCTCAAAGGAGGCGTCAAGATATGAGCCGTAGTGTCCGCTCAGGTATAAAGGCACCGCTGAAACCAGCATGGCGGCTATCCATGAAAGCGCGGCCACCGACATCGCGTGCATCGTGGCGAGGTCTTTCTTAGTATGGCATATCATGGAGAGGAGCGCTCCCGCAAGAAGGGTGACCGATATGCCCAGCAGGAAATCAACGGCGGCCTGCCATTCGAAATACGCCACCGCGATGATGAAAGGTATCATCATCGCTATCCCTATGCTTACGATGATCTTGCCGAGAGAATACCCTATTATCTTGTAATCATCCAGGTGCGGTCTTAATATCATCCCGCTCATTCTCCTAATCGTTTTCCGCCTTTAAGAATGGGCGGGGATCATTTAAATACGGTCCACCATATGAAACATACCGTCAGTCCCGCGAAGATGAATACGTAAACGAGCACGAGCTCGAGCGATATGCCCAGAATAGCGTTCCAGATAGTTTTAAACGGCGTCTTTATCATCCCGCTCATTCTCCTAATCTATCCAGCACATTTATCTACTCTATACCGCATATAAGAATGTGCTGGATCTAACCCGCCTTCAAGAATGGGCGGGAATCATTCCGTATTGCCCATCAGCTGATCAAGAAGCTGCTTCTCATTTTCTATTGTAGTAAGGGCTATGACGTCGTCGCCTTTTTGCAGAACCGTCTCTCCCTTGGGAACTATCACCGATTCCCCTCTCACTATCGAAACCAGCACGGAGTTCTCCGGGATCTTTATATCTTTCACATATCTGCCGACGGCAGGACTTTCATTGGTAAGATCCACGCGCACTAAAGCGAGCTTTCCGCGCTTAAAGGTCATGAGGTTTATAACATCCTCGAACGATACCTCCTCTTCGATGATCTTCGCGATTATTGTAGTGGCATTTACCGGAACGTCCACGCCAAGCTCATTAAATACGTGTTCATTTCTCGGGTTATTGACCCTGGCGACCGTTCTCCTGACGCCAAAGACTTCTTTCGCCAATTGACATATTATAAGGTTGTCTTCGTCGTCCGCGGTGACCGCGGCGATGACATCGGCTCTCCGCACTTGAGCGTCCTCCAGATATCTGGGTTCGCAGCCATCGCCCTGTATGACCATCGCGTTGAGATTCTGCGATACCCCCTCTGCGCGGACCTTATCCTTCTCTATCACGGTAACGGTATGCTTATCCTGTATAAGTTTCTGGGCTAAATTGAACCCTATCCTTCCCGCTCCGACGACGACTATGTACATGAGTCGATCTCCTCGTTTCGTATTGGGTATAGGGTATTGTGTGAACTTACTCAAT
>JAPLMG010000248.1 GCA_026387165.1 Candidatus Omnitrophota bacterium | reverse complement strand
TCCATCAGTATCTTCGTAAGCCTCTCGCAGTATCTTAAGACTTCCTTATCGCTACGCCAGTATTCAATCACTTTATCTAAATCCCTGAATATATGCGCGAGGCATCTCTGTTTAGCCTTCGCATCAATTTTATTGTAGGCGGATAAGAAGTCTGATATTAAGACCCCGTCGTAAGATTTACCGAGTATATCCTCCACGACCTTCTGGCCGCGGCCTTTATCGATATGGCTAAAGCATATCTTTTTATTTGAGAACTTCCAGAGCCAGTGATTAATACCGTCTATCGGCCGTCCGGTCTCATCGGCATGGATAAATGGGCCTTTTTTAAGCGAAGCCAATAGATCGTTATAGACGGGAAGAGCCTCTACCTTAAGCTGATCCATAAAGCCGGATATCGAGGAGGCTGCTATCTTCAAGTCGAAGGCTTTAGAGAAGAGCGCTGTTACATCGCGCCCGGATATTTTTATGCCGTATCTTAAGAACGCCGCGAACGCTTTCGCTCTTGGGCCTATACGGCTGCCGGAGATCTCGTCATTATCTTTAGGTGAGACCACTTTTTTACAGTTTTTGCAGTAGTAGTGGTGCTTGCGGCGTAAAGTTACCTCAATTCTTGGCGGGATGAGGTCTTCCGTGATATGCTCCGATACATTTTTACATTCGGTTAAGCATTTAGAGCCGCATTCGGGGCATTCTGACAGCCGTAGTTCTTTTGTTATGTCTATCTCTTTGGGTCTTTTACGGAACCACCCTGTATGACCGAAGAGCCCACCTCTCTTTTTCTTTTGTGACAGCGCCGGTGGAGGTTCATCGGGCGGCTTCTTCTTGCTGGATTTGTATCGTTTAGATTTAAGATCTTCAAGCTCGAACTTGAGATACGCGTTTTCCTCTTTTAGCTTCTCATTCTCTTTCTCAAGAGTTTTTAACCTTAAAAGAATCCGCTCTATCTCTTTATTGCTCATGATTTCTCTTTCGCGCGCGCCGTAAATCGTCCGAGATTCAGTTCCGAAGCCTTATATATGGCGGATTTCAACATTCGGTAGTTACCAACCAGGCGCAGGACTTTCTTCTCAAACTCTTTCGGGATATACACCATTCGCGCGGCTCCTTTATGGTATTGGGATACATAGAGAGATCTGTGCTTATGACCCCTCATACAGCGGCAGCTTTCACTGCCGCAAACTCTTTCCATAACGACTGCTGATCCACGGATAATATCATCTATGGCCGGCAACCGGCGCTTATTCCGAACGTTAGCATTATTCAGCGCTCGAAGCGGATTTTTTTATTACGGCGGGGAACCGTTTCGTATTTTTAAAAGCGGCAGACTACAAAGAGATTGCTTCGTCCCGCCAAAAGGCGGGACTCGCAATGACGAAGTTCTTAAAACACTGGACTATTACCGTTTTTCCCTTTGAAACAGCGAGGCCTCACAAGACCAACCCCGTCGATAACAAGGTGGTCGCAGTGAGGCCGAGATGTTGGTAGCGGGGGTCCGATTCGAACGGACGACCTTCGGGTTATGAGCCCGACGAGCTACCAGGCTGCTCCACCCCGCATTGAATTGAATTAATATAGTATTTTAGCTGTTTTATTATGAATCTATGACCTGAGCCGCTTTTTAAGTACTTTTCCCGGCCTTGAGCATCTCTTTTATCGATGTAGGCTTCATAGTATATGAGACGCAATGGCTTACGACGCTTTGTCGAAAGCACTTTGCCTGAATTATGGGCATCCAGCCTCTTGGCAACATCTTCGGTAAGGCCTACGTAAAACCTGTTATCTATTTCGCTCAGCAATATGTAAACAAAAAACATGTTTTTCGAGCCCGACGTCCCGTAATCGCCTTCGGCGATTACGGGACGGCTCGTGATGAAAATTTGCATAGCAAATTTTCATTTTACGAGCCGAGCTACCAGGCTGCTCCACCCCGCAATGTGATCCCTATTATAGCAGGAATTAAAATTAATACAAGGAAATCTTATTGGACGATAAATTTCTATTAATTTTTACAAATTTCCATTAATTTCGATAATTGAAATTGGCTGAAATTTGCTTCGCGAAATTTCCACTCGTTTTCGCACGGAAAATTCCACGAAGTGAAATTTATTAAAATTTATCTTTTGGAGGGATAGGACTTGAGGATGATCTCGCCTTTTTTGGCTACACCTGTCCTGTCGCGGGCTCTCTTTTCTACGTATATGATGTCGGTCTCGAGCCGCCTCTTCTCTTCCTCCAGGGCCTTGATCTCTTCCTTTATACTCTTAAGCTGACGGTCGAGCGCGCCTCTCTTATAATTTATCTGCTGATATTTTATAAAGGGCGGCAGGAACGCCACGAGCAATATGACGACAAATATGCCTGTCTTTACGCCGCTTTTTTGCCCCATATCGCCTTACCGTAGACGGCCTTCTTACCCAAAGACTCTTCTATGCGCAGTAGTTCGTTATATTTGCAGATCCTGTCCGTCCTGCAGACAGAGCCGGTCTTTATCTGGCCTGTATTCATGGCTACAACAAGGTGCGAGATCGTCGTATCCTCCGTCTCTCCGGACCTGTGTGACACAACAGCCGTATAGCTATGCTTCCTGGCGAGATCCATAGTATCGAGCGTCTCGGTAAGCGTTCCTATCTGGTTTAATTTTATCAGAATGGAATTGGCTACTTTCTTTTCAATGCCCATTCTCAAGCGCTTGACGTTCGTCACGAAGAGGTCGTCCCCGACGATCTGTATCGATTTGCCTAACTTCTCGGTCATCTTCTTCCAGCCATCCCAGTCATCTTCCGCGAGGCCGTCTTCTATCGAAACTATCGGATATTTTGATACCCATCTGGAATAGAACTCTATCATGTCGAGGCTTGAATTCTTTTTCTTGGGTTCCGCCTCCAGGATATAAAAGCCATTCTCGAAGAATGAGCTCGATGCGGGATCGAGCGCTATGGATATATCTTTGCCGGCCTTATAGCCTCCCCTTTCTATCGCCGCGAGTATCACTTCCACGGCCTCTTCGTTCGATTTCAGATCGGGAGCGAATCCGCCCTCATCTCCGACGGCAGTAGACATTTTTTTGTCGTGCAGTATCTTTTTTAAGGCGTGGAATGTTTCGGCACCCCATCTGAGAGCCTCGGCAAATGAGTTGGCCCCTATCGGCATTACCATGAACTCCTGGAGATCCACATTGTTGTCGGCATGAGCGCCGCCGTTCAATATATTCATCATGGGTATAGGCAGAACTTTCGCCTTGTCGCCTCCTATATACCTGTATAGAAGCATCTTCTTGGAGACCGCCGCGGCCTTCGCTACCGCCAGAGATACTCCGAGCGTCGCGTTGGCGCCAAGCCTCGCCTTATTGGGCGTGCCGTCGGAATCTATCAGGACCTGGTCGAGCTCGCCCTGCATCAGAGCGTCTTTACCCTTAATAGCTTTCTTTATCTCGCCATTGACGTTGGCAACGGCCTTTAAGACCCCCTTGCCGCCGTATCTGGCCTTATCGCCGTCCCTCAATTCAACAGCTTCATGTTCGCCCGTGGATGCGCCGCTCGGCACGCTAGCCCTGCCGAAAGAGCCGTCTTCTAAAATTACGTCAACCTCGATCGTAGGATTTCCTCTTGAATCTAAGATCTGTCTCGCTAAAACATCCTTAATGCCGGTTTTCATTACTAGAAAACTCCTTTCAATTATATAAATCCGAAACACAAAATCCGAAATACGAAACAAATTCTAATTTCGAAATTCGAATTTCGGATTTGTTTCGAATTACGATATTCGGATTTAGGATTTAATACTTACTTTTCTTCCGTCTATCCTTATTTTTCCTTCAACGAATAATTTTATCGCCTCAGGATATATCCTGTGTTCTTCTTCGTGAACGCGCTCCAGCAAAGTCTCTTCGGTATCACCCTCTTTTATCTCTACCGTCTTCTGTAAAATTATCGGCCCGTTATCGAGATTCTCATCGACGAAGTGGACCGTAACGCCTGTCACCTTGACTCCGCGTTCCAGCGCGTCTTTGATGCCGTGAGGGCCCTTGAACGACGGAAGAAGCGCCGGGTGAATATTTATTATCCTATCCCTGTATTCCTTGACGAAGTATGGGCTTAAGAGCCTCATGAAGCCGGCGAGGACCACCAGCTCGACATTTCTCTTCTTTAAGCGCTTTACTATCTCTCTGTCAAAATCTTCTCTCTCCTTGTAGTCCTTCTTATCCAGCGTGATAGTCTCTATCCCGGCCTTATTGGCGCGCTCTAAAGCGAAGGCTTTCTTTTCGTCGCTTAGAACAAGCGCTATCTTGGCGGGAATATACCCCTTATTGACACTGTCGATTATCGCCTGGAGGTTCGTCCCGTTCCCGGAACAGAGAATGGCTATATTCATAAGTAAATTCTAAATAAAGCAACTTATAGAAATTAACGACTTATAATAGACAAGCAGAAATTGAATGAAATTAAGAAATTAATTGTAGACACAATAAATTTCCACAAATTTCGCGAAGCAAATTTCTATTAATTTCTATCAAGTTTTGAGAGCCGGATATTTCTAAAAAATTTCGATTGTCGTTGCTACTCACTTGCTATCTTCTCTATCTTGGCGTCGATGGCCTCTTTGGTATTCACGCCTACAAGGCGGGAATGCTCCTTACCGGATTTAAAGAAGACTATCGTCGGAATATTAAATATGGATAATTCCGTTGCTAACTCCGGGCTATCGTCTACGTTGGCCTTCGCGACCTTGACGCTGGATCTGCGCTCCTCTGCTATCAATTCAACCGCCGGGGCTATCACCGTGCAAGGCACGCACCACGGCGCCCAGAAATCGACGAGCACGAGCCTTTCCGAACCCAATACCTCTTTACTAAAATTACCGCTGTTTATCTCTACCATATTAATACCTCTACGTCGTCATTATCCGCCGTCGCACTCAACTCGTAACAGACCCAATGCTTCGGCGGACTATCGCTTTAGTCGGGCAGACTTCAAAACATTTCCCCATGTTTTGACACTTCCCGTAATCAATTTTTGATAAATTGTTCTCTACCTTTACAGCGCTTGAAGGACAGGCTTTTTCGCACTTCCTGCATGCTATGCATCCGGCGGAGCATGCCTTCGCGACCACCGCGCCCGCGTCTTTAGAGCTGCATTTCACGTAATAGAGCTTGTCGGCCGGTATCAGCTCGAAAAGTTTCTTCGGGCATACCGCGACGCACTTGCCGCAGGCCGTGCATTTATGAGCGTCCACTACGGGAAGTCCGTCGGGCGCAATAGTTACAGCGTCGAACGGACAGAGATCGACGCAATCACCAAATTCTAAGCATCCGAACGCGCAGGCCTTATGGCCGCCGAATACAAGCGATGCGGCTTTGCAGTTTCTTATGCCTCTGTACACGTATTTATTTCTTGCCCTGGTGCCGCCATTACAAAGAACTGCCGCGATAGTTTTGACTCCCGGATTATAATCTATTCCGAGAATTTTCGCAATAGAAATTCTGGCCTCTTCATTGCTTACGGCGCAGCCCGACGGCATCGCTTCGCCTTTTTTGAGCGCTTGGGCAAATCCGGCGCATCCGGCCTTGCCGCACGCGCCGCAATTCGAGCCCGGCAGCGCGCTTGTGATCAGGGATATGGCAGGATCCGCCTCTATCCCGAAGAGCTTCAGCGCATACGCCAGGGCCACCCCGAATATGAGGCCCAGCAATGCCATCGCCGCTATGGGAATAAGTAAATTAACGATCATGGTTCGACTCGCTTCGTCCTTCGGCAAGCTCGGGATGAAGCCCTGAGCCTGTCGAAGGGCTTCGCTCGCTCACCATGACCCCGAGCAAATACATCGATAATAAATTGTATGCGTCGAGGGGTCATATCTTGAATCCGCTAAAACCCAAAAATGCCAGGGACAATAAACTCGCTATCACGAAAGTTATAGGTACATCCTTAAACGACCTGGGCACATCCGCGAACTCCAGCCTCTCGCGTATTCCCGCCATGAGGAACATGGCAAGCGTGTATCCGGCCCCCGCGCCGAATCCCTGGATGACCGATTTTAAGAAGCTCCCCGGCACCGCTTTTCCGCCGAAGAAGAATACGTCCGTATTTAAGACGGCTACTCCGAATACGGCGCAATTTACTGTGATAAGAGGCAGATAGATGCCGAATATCCTGTAAAGCGCAGGGGCCTTCTTCTGCACCACGATCTCTACGAACTGTACAAAGGACGCTATCACCAGAATAAAGCTTATCGTCCTTAAATATTCGAGATGATACGGTATCAACACAAAATTGTAAATGGGCCAGCTTATCAAAGAGGCCATCGTCGTGACAAAAGTAACGGCTATGCCCATGGAAACCGACGGCCCGATCTGTTTCGATACTCCGACGAACGAGCACAAGCCCAGAAAGCGGGAGAGTATGAAATTATTGATGAAGACCGTGCTTATTATTATGGTTATGTAGGCGCCTATATCCATTATTTTTGCCTCTTATACATAAAATAATTTATTATCGCTATCAAAACGCCTATTGTAAGAAGCGCTCCCGGCGCCAGTATCATAAAGAGCGGCGGCTCGAACGTCCTGCTTAAATAAAAACCCATTATCGTTCCGTTGCCGAGCATCTCGCGTATGGCGGATATTATTATGAGCGCCCAGGTGAAACCGACGCCCATCCCCAGAGCGTCGAATATCGATTTCATCGGCGGCTCTTTGGAGGAGAACGCCTCGGCGCGGCCTAAAACGATGCAATTAACAACTATCAAAGGAACGAACATGCCAAGAGACCTGCTCAATAGCGGCGCGTACGCTTTCATAAACAGGTCCGCTATCGTAACGAAAGTCGCTATTATGACAATGAAGCACGGAATTCGTACCTTCTCAGGAACAATATTTCTTACCATTGAAACGAATATGTTTGATCCGACTAAAACGAATGTAGCCGCCACCCCCATGCCTATGCCATTATTGACGCTGGTAGAGACGGCCAGCGTCGGACACAAGCCAAGAACTATCCGAAAGGTAGGATTTTCTTTCCATAAGCCTTTTACGAATTCTCCGAGTAATTTAGTCTTTGCCATACACCAAAGCATTCTGTCCTTTTTTCAATTTGCTTAATAGCTCGTCCACAGTTTTACGTATGGCGTCCGTGACGCCCTCACTTGAGATCGTCGCTCCGGTTATCGCGTCTATGTCTTTTTTAACAGCTATGGTACTGACGCTCTTCCCCCTGAATTGCTTAAGAAACCACGGCTCGCTCTCACCGGGCCTTACTTCGTTTATCTTGGCGCCGAGGCCCGGAGTTTCACTATGCTCCAGGACAGCAACCCCTTGAATGGTGCCGCTTAAGCTCACGCCCGCCATCATCCTTATATATCCGCTGTACCCGCTTCCCGCGACTCTTACGCAATAGCCGACAAGCATCTTGTCTTTAAACGCTTCGAAATATTCTATTCCGTCCCTTGCTTTTTCATTAAATGAGTCTGCCGACGGCATTATCGATCTTAAGGCGCTCTGCTCTTCCGCTTTAAGCTGCTCCTCGATCTTAGGCTTTGTAACCTCATATGTCACAGCCAATACGAGCGTGGCCGCCAGGCATATCACTCCGAGAATAAGGCCAAATTTGAAAAGATTACTCATAGTCCCTCTATATCACTTTTTTTGACCATTGAAATTTGTAGAAATTTATTGTTTGATTGTTGAACAACAAATTTCCCAATTTCCTAATTTCTATAAGTTTCAATACGCTTCTATTAATTGTTTAAATTTCTATTGTCTATCACTGCTGTCCAAATTAGTACAATTTCCCCCTCACCTTAATCCTCTCCCCTTTTGGGGGAGAGGAAATTATGAGGAAATCCCCTCTCCCCTTTAGGGGAGAGGGCAAGGGTGAGGGGTATGCAAAGATCGAATCTCAAAATACTTTTTCAGACGAAACATGAGCTCTATCTTGGACACGAGTGATTGTCTATCTCTTTTTAATAAATCCAAACCATTTCGGATGCGTGAATTTGTCTATCACGGGAAC
>JAPLMG010000308.1 GCA_026387165.1 Candidatus Omnitrophota bacterium | reverse complement strand
AACGGAGAGATTGTCGCGCGACAAAGGTTTCGTATGGATAAAGCGGAAGGTCACGAATAAGGAAGCGGCCGCGCTAAAGAAATTTAATCTGGCGGGAGTCGGTTTCAGCGATGAATCAAAGAGATTTTATCCTAACGCCGGTTCCGCGTGCCACCTGATAGGATCCGTCAATATCGACAATAAAGGGCAGGAAGGGCTCGAAGCGCTTTATGACGAATATCTGAAAGGACAGGTGGGCTTTCTTGTGGCGACGCAGGATGCAAAAAGAAAATTGCTCCATTCCTATCAGGAGGATTTTCTGGCTCCAAAGAACGGTTATAATCTTATCCTCACGATCGATGGAGTTATCCAGAATATAGCCGAGCGCGAACTCTACAAGATGTATGATAAATATCACGCCGAGGGCGCAACGATCGTCGTTATGGACCCGAAGAACGGCGACATACTGGCGCTGGCCAACTTTCCGGACTTTGATCTTAATAATCCCGCCAAGAGGCAGACCGATTCGGTGAGAAACATGGCCATCAATGATTTCTTTGAACCCGGAAGCGTATTTAAGGTGGTTACGGCAAGCGCCATATTGGAGGAGAAGGCAGTTGATCTCAATGACAAGTTCGACTGTGAGAATGGCGCATGGAAGGTCGGGAAGAGAGTTCTTCATGACCACAGGCCGCACGGAGTGATGACATTCAGAGAAGTTATAGAGATGTCGAGCAATATAGGTACGGTAAAGGCGGCTAGCCTTTTGGGTCCCAAAAAGATGAATAAATATATGAAGTTGTTCGGTTTTTACGAGAGGACCGGCATAGACCTTCCGGGCGAGGTGCTGGGCATGAACAGGCCCTTATCCCGGTGGACTTCTACGAGCATGTTTGCTATACCTATGGGCCAGGAGGTTACGACGACCGCGATCCAGCTTGCCTCGGCCATCTCCGTAATAGCGGACAACGGGTTTTTGGTAAGGCCGCGCATAGTGAAGAGGATAGAGAATGAAGGGGGAGAGGTGGTAAAAGAATTTCAGCCCCAGGTCAAAAGAAGGGTGATATCTCCGATGACGGCTTACCGCATGAGAAAGCTGCTGATGGGGGCCGTGGAATCCGGCACCGGCAAAAAAGCAAAGGTCGAAGATTTCAGCACTGGCGGCAAAACAGGAACCGCGCAGAAGGTTGAGCCGGGCGGAGTATATTCGCATGATAAGTTCACGGCATCGTTCATAGGTTTTGCGCCCGTGGGAAAACCGGCTATCGCCGTGGCGGTCTGCGTCGATGAGCCTCATCCCGTATATTTCGGCGGAGATGTCGCCGCTCCGGTCTTTAAAAATGTTGTGGACGAATCGCTGAAGTATCTTAATGTTAAAGATACCAGGCCAGGTGTGGTAAAATAGGCTTTATGATTAAATCAAGAGATGTCTTAAAGAAAAATGGGACACCCGTTTTATCTGAGTGCCCCCTTTTTGCATTAAAACATATCTTGAGGGGAGTACAGTATGAGGCGGATAGAGACATCTCCGGTGTTACCGTGAAGAAGGTGACGAACGATTCGAGGAAGGTCGTCAAAGGGGACCTCTTCATAGCTTTGCGCGGATATAAAATTGACGGGTATAAGTTCATAGGCATTGCTATCAAAAAGGGAGCCGGTGTAATAGTGTCGGAGAGGGATTTTGAGGCGCCCGAAAAAGTGATCAAGGTGCTGGTAAAAGATGCCCGCGCGGCCTCCGCGCTGATAGCCGCTAACTTCTACGGAAATCCCTCCAAAAAATTGAGGATCACAGGCGTTACCGGAACCAACGGCAAGACGACCATAACGTACATAATCGAAAGTATACTTAAAGAGGCCGGTATCCCCACAGGGGTCATCGGAACGATAAATTACAGGATAGGCGGAAGGCGGTTTCCGGCAGCCAATACAACTCCGGGCCCGCTTGAGCTGCAGGCTCTCTTCAGCAGGATGTTGAAGAGCGGCGTTAAGGATGTTGCGATGGAGGTCTCCAGCCACTCGCTTGACCAGGGCAGGGTGGATCACGTTCTGTTCGACGTTGGAATATTCACAAATATCACCAAAGAGCACCTCGACTATCACAAGACGGTAAAAAAATATTTCTCGGCAAAAGTAAAATTGTTCAGTAAGCTGAAGAGTGGCGCAGTTGCCGTATTAAATAACGACGACCATATGGTGTCGGGTTTAAAGAATCGCGTAAAAAACAGGGTGCTTACATACGGGTTAACCAAAATATCCGATATCATGGCTTGCGGGATCAAACTTTCGGTGGATAACGCGTTCTTCGCCGTCAAAACGCCTAAGGGGTCGTTCGCGGTTTCGACGAGGCTCATAGGGAGACACAATATTTCAAATATTTTGGCGAGCGTGGCCGCCGCAATAGCTTTAAAGATTCCGCTCGGCACAATAAAAAAAGGCGTCGAGTCGGTAGGCGCGGTTCCCGGGAGGCTGGAGCTTGTGGATGAGGGTCAGCCGTTCAAGGTCTTTGTGGATTATGCCCATACTGAAGACGCGCTCTATAATGTATTGAGCCTCTTAAGAGAGATGGTGCCGGATAGGAATATAATAACCGTCTTCGGATGCGGCGGAAACAGGGATAGCGCGAAGAGGCCGCTGATGGGGAATGCGGCTTGTAAGTTTTCGGATAGCGTTATCGTAACTTCCGATAATCCGAGATTCGAGGATCCGTCCGCGATAATCTCCCAGATAGAATCCGGGATACGCGGTGAATTTTCAAATTATGATATAGTTGAGGATAGGCGGGATGCCATCAATAAGGCGCTATCTATGGCTTCAAAAGGCGATGTCGTGGTGATAGCGGGTAAAGGGCATGAAAAATATCAGATAGTGCGCGATAAGACATTGCCGTTCGATGATTGTGAGATTGTGCGGGAGATATTGGCAGGGGGCAGGGTGCAGGGTTCCCCTCTCACTATGCAAAGGGCCGGGCAGACAGGGTTCAGAAAAAGATGAAAGTCAGAGAGATAATAAAAATAACCGGCGGGAAACTGCTTTCAGGCGATCTTGAGAGAGAGGTAGAGCTGTCGAAAATATCGACAGATTCAAGATCTATTCATAAAGGTGATTTTTTTATAGCTTTGGGCGGCGCCAATTTTAACGGCAATTGTTTTGTCGACGAGGTTCTGGAAAAAGGCGCAATAGGCGCTCTGTCATGCACGCCCCGTGTCATTCCCGCGAAAGCGGGAATCTATGCACGGGGTAATCCCCGCTTTCGCGGGGACCAGCGGGCATCTATACAGGCGTTGGATTCCCGCTTACGCGGGAATGACAACGAAGAGAAAATATTAATTCAAGTCAGCGACACGACGAAGGCATTACAGGATATAGCCGCTTATCATCGGAAAAAATTCAGGATTCCTGTTATAGGGGTTACCGGATCTAACGGCAAAACTACCGTAAAGGATATGATAGCCGGGATTCTTTCGCAAAAATACAATGTGCTGAAGAACGAAGGGACTAAGAATAACCATATCGGAGTTCCGTTAACTCTTCTTAAGCTGAATGATTCCCATGATATGTGTGTTGTAGAGATGGGAGCGAACCATCGCGGCGAAATACGCTCACTCGCGGACATAGCACGGCCGACCGTCGCCGTCATCACCAATATCGGGCCGTCTCATCTGAAATTCTTAAGGGACCTTAAAGGTGTTTTTGCGGCCAAGAGAGAGATATTGGGAATATTGAACAGGGACTCTCTTGCCGTCATTAACGGGGATGATGAATATCTATCGGCGATAAAGAGTAAGGTCTTCAGGATCATGAGATTTGGTTTTAATGTTACTAATGATTTTCACGCCTCCCGCGTTTCGGCTGAACGGCCCGGTATGAAGTTCACTTTAAACGACAGGGCGCCCTTTACGCTGAATCTCATCGGCGCGCATAATGTGTCGAACGCTCTGGCGGCGATAGCGGTCGCTTATAATTTCGACATCAGCTACACGGATACAAAAAAAGCTTTATCGGAATACTCGCCTGCCGGCATGAGGCTCAATGTCAGGCAGGCGGGAGACGTTACCGTGATAGACGATGCGTATAATTCCAACCCCTTATCTATGGGATCCGCGATAGAGGCCCTTGCCGGGTATCCGGCAAAAGGCAGGTGGATAGTGAGCGCGGACATGCTTGAGCTGGGCCAAAGAGAAGAAGAGTTCCACAAAATGATCGGAGAGGCGATAGCGAGATCGGGTTTTAGCGGGCTCATAACTTTCGGACGACTCTCCCGGCATACGTCATCGCGCGCGTTGGAATGCGGTATGGATAAGAACAGAGTATGGCACTGTTCGGACAGGGCAAAGATAGCCGATATCCTAAAAGATTCTATGGACTCCGGCGACGCCGTCCTCGTGAAAGGTTCACGCGCAATGAAGATGGAAGAAGTCATAGAAGAGATTGCTTTGGCCCTTTCCCTAGACTGCGCTCGGGATGGTTCGTCCCTCGACAGGCTCGGGACGAATGGTGAGCACTGCCGAATCCATTCGAGGGATGGTGAGCGAAGTCGAACCACGGGCCTCGCAATGACAAAAGGAAGATAATGTTATACTACATATTTTATTCACTCAGAGATTACTGGACCGGATTTAACGTATTCAAATACCTGACGGTCAGGGCGGCTATGGCGAGCCTAACGGCGCTACTCATATCCCTCATATTCGGCCCGGCGATAATAAGATGGTTGAAGAAGCTCAGCTTCGGACAGTACATAAGAAAGGAGCACGTCGAGAGTCTATATGATATCACCAAGCATAAACAGGGAACTCCCACCATGGGCGGAGTTCTCATAATCGTCTCGATCTCGGTCGCCACTATTCTTTGGGCGGATGTGTTGAATATATACGTTTTGATGACGCTGGGAGCATTCATATTTTTAGGCATAGTAGGATTCGCCGATGACTATATAAAGGTGACGAAGAAGAGAAATCTCGGGCTGACGGCTAATGCGAAGTTCTTAAGCCAGGTATTTCTGGCGCTTATTATTGCGACCTTCGTAATAGTCTTTACGCCTATACCCACCACTCTGAACGTTCCATTCCTGAAATTCTTTTCGTTGGAATTAGGCATACTTTATCTGGTCTTTGTGATCATAGTGATAACCGGTTCGAGCAACGCGGTTAATCTTACGGATGGACTTGACGGCCTCGCGATAGGCTGCACTATAATAGCGGCCATCTCT
>JAPLMG010000042.1 GCA_026387165.1 Candidatus Omnitrophota bacterium | reverse complement strand
TTTGGTGAAAGGCAATTTGAATAAGGTACTTTGGATATTCGTGTCAGCATATATTTAAATGGTCTAATATCACCCCAATATTTAAGCAGTATCTCCATCGTGCCAAAATCAGGATATCCTAAGAAGACGCAATCTTTCTCTGCAAGCCCCAGCTTGTTTAGGGCCTCGAGCGATTCTTTTCTTCTTACCTGTCCCATGTGTATGAATTCGCCTTTTCGCATTGTCAACCTTTTTTCGTAGACTATAAAAGCAGGCTCGTTATGGTCACCGTTAGTCAAGAATAGCACTTTTATCTTAGCCTTTGCTTTCAGCGCTTTTTGGATGACACCTCCGGTAGCCATTACCTCGTCATCCGGATGCGGGGCGAGAATCAATATATGGTCGTTACCGGTAAATTCCTGCGTTGGTTTAACGTCTTGAGCAAAACAAGGTAGAATCGAGAAAGTCAGGAAAAATAATAACAGGCAGGTACAATAGTATCTCATTTGAACGCAATCAATAACGCCCCGAAACTCATAAGGATAACTCCTCCCCACTGGTAAAGACTCAGCCGTTCACCTAAAAATATGACGGCAAGCACTACCGCAAAAAATAAGCTTAACTTATCAACCGGCGCGATAATGGACGCCGGACCAATTTGTAAAGCCCGAAAATAACAAATCCAAGAAAGTCCGGTCGCGATACCGGATAAAATAAGAAAGATCAGACTTTTCGTATTTAGCGTAAACGGATTGATCCACTCCCGCCGAATTATGACAAGGGGTATCAGGAAGATCATTATAACGACCGTTCTTATTAGAGTCGCGGCGTTGGAAGGCAGCCCAACTACGCCTAACTTCGCGAGTACAGCCGTAAGTCCCGCAAATACCGCCGATCCTAACGCATAGATAAGCCAATTGCTTAACACGAGTATTTTCTTTCTCTCGAATTTACAATGATCTCAAAAAAGAAAGGCATAATCTTAAAATTTATTACGCCTTTCTTTACTAATCCGACCGTAGAATTTGTTATTTTAGCAAAGTGACCGACTGGGCTTCCTCCCCTGCGGCGGTTTTCTTGCCTTTCACCTTAATTTTATCGCCTACTTTTAACTGATTGAGCGTAATAGCATTAAGGGCGGTATCGAGAACTTTGGCTACGGAACCAACCGTATAGTTTGTCGTTTTCCCTGCCGCATCGATAACGCTAACGGTTCCGCTTGCAATACCATTTGCCGGATCAGCAACTGTAACCGAAACCACCTTACCGATAATCGTTTTAGTTGCCGCTGCAACAGAAGATGACTTTATGGGCGCGGGCGAGGTCTTTGCCGCTTGTCAAAACTGACTTGAGCCGGCAAGTCGAATGCCTCTAATATAAAGTCTTTTTCATTATCCAGGGTTTCCGCATTGATGTTTCTCATGCAGAGACACAGGAAAAGTGCCAATATGCAGACTAAGGTCAGAAATACAAATTTTGACTTCATAGATCTATGCTGCACCTCTTGATTTTATGCTTAACAAGCTTTATATTCAATGCAATTATTTTTTCGGTATTTCAGGAGCGGGTTTTGGTGCTACAGGCGCGGGCTTCGGCGCGCTTATCCTTTTATTCAAACTATCGACGTCTTTTTTGACCATAACAAGTTCGTTTTCGGCGCCGGTTAACTTCTGTTTTGTGGCATCGAGCTCTTTTTTGACATTATCTATCTCGAGCTGCTTTGCCTGGACCTGATCGGTCAGAGATTTTATACTGACATCTTTCTGCCGGGCTGCTTTATTAAGCTGAGTCACTTCACCATTTAATTTATTTATCCTGTTGAAACTCATCAAATTGCTCACTAGTAAAATTGCTGCGATAACTGCTACTATAATAAAAATCTGTTCCTTCTTCATCGCTCCTCCTTTATGATTGTGCATAAATGGTATCACGCTTTTGCAGACATGTCAACGCCCATCGTATGAATAAAACGAGGACGGCTCTATTTTTCATAAATAAAACACAAATCGTCCTATTATTTTCTTCAATATGCCTTATCGACGCTTACTATTTCCCTGCCACTTCCTTATCAGCTATGGCAGAATACTTCTTGGGATCTGCCTTGAATGCAGCTTCACACATCGGGCAGCACATGCCGTAACGTTTTCCGTTATATTCGCAAAAGTTTTGGCCATCTACTTTTTGACCGCTTACCGGGCATATCTTATTACCGACATCAGTAACAGAAGATGCCTTTATGGGCGCGGGCGAGGTCTTTGCCGCTTCCTGAGCGAAGCATATTGAGCCAATAAAAGCTAAGACGATAAGAATTCCAAGCATTTTCTTCATGGCGCTATCTCCTATTTTTTAATTAAGGAACTAAGAATTTAAAAC
>JAPLMG010000043.1 GCA_026387165.1 Candidatus Omnitrophota bacterium | reverse complement strand
AAATTTTGTCGGTCCTTATTACAGTCGATCTTCCCAAGTAGGAAGTAGTTCACCTATCGCCGATCCGGCGATCCGCAGAATTTCTACAATATTGCAATTTATCTCTGACTTTGCGCCGCAAGTAATTTTGACCACGCCACCGGCGCAAGGCCTAGAGATCGGCGTCGACTTTGGCTACCTATTATTCTCTTTAGCCACAGCTTTTCCACAGATCGATTGGCATGGCCTTGAACATGCGAGCCGTAAATTTATTTCCGATCCTAACTATAGGCGGCTCTTTGAAAAATATAATTGTAAACTGCATCTTACCGATGTCGTATCCCAGCCCTTACCTTACGCGGATAATTCTTGTTCAATTGTCACATTTTCCGAAGTACTTGAACATATTTCACCGGACAGAGTTCCGGCTCTGATCAGAGAGATCTACCGTGTTCTGCGTCCCGGCGGGTGGCTGATCATCTCCTCTCCAAATCTTGTCTGTTCGATCAACCGCATTAAAATATTAGCGGGAAAGAGCATATTAGAGCCGGTTGACGCTTTTTTAAAAGAAGGGGACACCTATGGACATATTCGTCTTTACACTGCCGAAGAATTTACCGCTATGGCTAAGCGGTGCGGCTATATAATAAGGCATATCCGTTATGAAAATATTTTGAGCTGGAATTGGTACAGCAACAGCTTGCTTAAAGATATCCTTTATAGGATCATCTGGTTGCTGGAAGGGCCGGTACGTCTTTTTACCGACAGAATATCCGATACGTGGTATGCCGTTTTGCAGAAAGAGGCAGACCGCACCGGTTCTTGACGTGATCTAATATACCCAAAACATTTCAGAGGCCGCAGGACTTTGTTAATTTTCAAGGCGTTTGATAAACCTTTGAGATTTAATTTTTATGATTTCAGCGATATCCTTGTTCTTTGATAAGAGGCAGGTGGAGTCAATGATGATGAGGGCGGCAATGGCCTCTTTACATTGACCGATGGATTGCGGGGATTCCTGGAGGATCTTGGACAAACAGGCGTTCTGTTTGATCCAGTAAGTCAAAGACCAGACTAAGAACGATATGATCCAGTGACGTTGGATCTGTTCTTGATCACGGACTTGATATTGATCAAAACAGAAGTTATCTTTGAGCTCACGGAAGGATTCTTCAATACCCCAGCGTAACAGGTAAGTATCAATGGAGGCCTTAGCGGACATTGTAAGATTATTGGTGATCAAAACATGAGCATTCTTATCATCGGTATCAGACCACTTGTCGAAGATAAAAAATATCTGTAAAGGAACTGAGCAATTCTTGAGTTTTGATTTGATGACATAAGTGAAGGCGTGTTTGATCTTTCCATTTTGCTGGTGGATTTCGACATGTTTGAGACGATGGGCATAGAATTTTCTGATAATAGGAATGATGTCCTCGGCGCACATATACCCCTGTTGTCGTGTTTCGGGATGGGTAAAAAGAATAGAGCGGTTGATCTTTGTTTCAGCGACGAGGGTTAAGTTTTTTGAAGCGATAAATTCAATCATATCGGAGGATGTATACCAGGCGTCGAATACAACCGAAGAGAATGGGATCTTCTTATCCACAGCTTCCGTGATAAGTTCTTTGGCCAGATCAGGTTTGCTTTTAAAGTCTTCCGGCGGTTTGCCCTGAATAGGAATATAGGATTTAAAATTAATAGGGAAGTGCTTGGCGCTTGATACAAAGCAGGAAGCAACGGCAATGTTGCAATTTTCTTCGCGGCCCAGAGAGCCGCAATACTGGAATTGGGCGCCCTCAGTTTTTCTAGCGTGAGGCTTAGGGCAGCCGGTATCATCAAGAGCGAATACGCCACTTAGTGTGGCGCGGGTTGTTGGCTGGTTCTGAAGGATTTTTAAGCGCGTGTCATTGAGCTTATTAATATCCCATGAGGAATCAGAGAAGAAGTGTTGGAGCTTTTGATAATTGGTGTTTGTTTTTCGAGCGACGGCGGATAAAGATAGACGTTTATAGTCAAAGAACATGCCATAGACAAGAGTGCGCAGTGAAGTCATCTGGGTATTCGAGAATAGGGGATTAAAGTGCGACAAGAACTGATCGATAAAACGTAAGCGAGTGTTAAAATAAGCCATATGCGTTGCTCCTTTTTAAAATAAATAGAAGATTCGTATGTATAGAGGATACATGAGGTTAGAAGAAAAAGCAAGGGATGAAATTGACGTAACGCATTGAAATTACGTAAGTTACGCATTTACAAAACTTACGTAAAGACGCTTTTAAAAAATAATCGGAAGAGAAAATATTTTTTAACAGAGTACTGTAAAAACTCAAAACTCAAAATTAAACGCAATACACAATACACAATACACAAACCATGAATAAACCCATTTTCAAACGCGTCGTAATAAAACTGAGCGGCGAGGCTCTGCAGGGCCGCATGGGCTATGGGATCGATTGTGACGTCACGAACGCCATAGCGAAGCAGATAAAAGAAGTGCGCTCCCTGGGCGTCGATATCGCTATCGTTATAGGCGGCGGAAATATATTCAGAGGAGCGATAGGATCCGCCAAAGGCATCGAGCGCGTAAGCGCGGATTACATGGGCATGCTCGCTACTGTCATTAACGGGCTGGCTCTGCAGGATGCTCTCGAGAAGAACGGCGTGTTTACCCGCGTTCAGACGGCGATTCAGATGCAGCA
>JAPLMG010000090.1 GCA_026387165.1 Candidatus Omnitrophota bacterium | reverse complement strand
TTCTCTACGATGGGCTATGTCGAGGATTTTGATATTTCTTCTAGAGTCATCGACGGAATAAATAATTCGGTAATCTCCGGCTCTGATGCGGTAAAAATTGCTATCGGCGAGCTTCTTGGTTCCGAACGGTCTTGGGTGGAGTTCAAGCTCAAATAACTTCGGCAGGATTCTATCTTGCAGACCTTGAGGAAACTTTTTAAACTGGCGCTGCGCGCTAGTCGTTATTTCAATTGAATACTTGCTCAATTCTTGCGATCCCTTTTCAGATGCCTTACAAAAGTGTGAAGTTTTTTGCATTTCTCGCCGCTTCTTTTCACGGCTATCGCAAGATCAATAACGTCTTTTCCGAAAGAATAGTCATTAATTATCGTGAATAGAAAAGCGCTCTGTTCTTGTTTTGGCAGCGCCCTAAATGCCGTCAAAAATACTTCTGCTGTGGCTTGTGTTGTGGTCATGTTATTTTCTCCTTTTGTGTTTCTGATGTAAGTATATCATATAAAAAACACATTGTACAGAATGGACCCCCTGTTGTGTCAACCCTGTTGAAAATTATTGCCAATCACAGATAATATCTGTATAGCAGCCCGCAAGGCTATAGACAAGCAGCAGGCATCAAATTTGCGTGGCAAATTTGGTAGCGCTATCGAAATCAGAGATAAGTAGCAGAGAGCCCTATAACAGGGACGCCACTCTCTAGCAGCATTCGTCTTTAATGAGCGAGGTTACCGGATAGCCCTTCAGTTTCTCGCGGCCTTTGAGAGGGAGTAATTCTATCACGAAAGCAATGCCTGCGACCTTGCCGCTCATCTTTTCGACAAGTCCCGCTACGGCCGACACTGTTCCGCCTGTAGCTAAGAGATCATCCACTATCAATACTCTAGATCCCTTAGCAAAAGCGTCCTGGTGTATCTCGAGAGTATCCTGCCCGTACTCCAATTGATATGTCACGCTATGCGTCTTGGCTGGGAGCTTGCCTTTTTTTCTTACGGGCACTAATCCAAGGCCCATCTTATAAGCGACGGCCGCTCCGAAAATAAATCCTCTGGCCTCAACGCTCAGGACCACATCTATTTTTTTATCTTTGTATTCATCCGCGATCCTGTCAACCGCCGCGGCAAATGCGCTTCCATCCTGGAGCAGTGTCGTTATATCTTTGAAGATTATGCCTTCTTTC
This sequence comes from Candidatus Omnitrophota bacterium, assembly GCA_026387165.1. GTDB lineage: Bacteria > Omnitrophota > Gorgyraeia > 2-01-FULL-45-10 > 2-01-FULL-45-10 > 2-01-FULL-45-10. Next base: position 498 of record JAPLMG010000090.1, on the reverse strand, counting down.
GGAAAGTTAGGAATATCGCGGACATGCTTCTTCAGGTCTATCACTTAGCCCCTCCCTTATAGCCTTCCTTCTCCTGCTGGACCATCATCTCGCGGATCTTCTTCATGGCGGCCGACTCTATCTGGCGCACCCTCTCTCTCGTTATCCCGAAATGCTTGGCTGTGTCTCTTAAAGTGTGCGGCACTCCGTCCTTGAGGCCGAAGCGCAGACTCAAGATCTTGCGCTCGCGTTTCGACATCTTTTCGAGAAGCCCTTTGATCCTCTCCTGCATCAGAAAGTTGGAAAGCCCGTCAACCGCCGATATTATGCTCTCGTCCTCTATCAGGTTCATGAACTCTGTCGTGCCCTCTTCGCCTATAGGCGCGTTGAGGCTCGAGACCCCGGTCATCATCTTATGCAATAGCTTCACCCTCTTCATAGGAAGACGCATCTTCTTCGATATCTCGGCAAGCCTGGGTTTTCTCTTCAATGCGCTCGTAAGGTGTTCCGTCGTCTTCT
>JAPLMG010000254.1 GCA_026387165.1 Candidatus Omnitrophota bacterium | reverse complement strand
CGTGGAATTCCTGATGAAGCATAATGTGAAGCTCGTCCTGGTAGCGTGCAATACGGCGTCTTCGTTAAGCCTCGACTTTTTAAAACGCTGTTTCAGGGTACCCATAATAGGAGTTATCGAGCCGGGCGCCAGAAATGCCGTGAACTCGACTAAGAATAACAGGATAGGAGTTGTGGGAACCAATGCCACCATTATTTCGGGCGCATATGAGAAGGCTGTGAAGAAGATAAGCCGCAAGATCGCCGTCTACAGCCAAAGCTGCCCGTTATTCGTGCCGCTCGTCGAAGAAGGGTGGACGGACGAGAAGGTCACCTACGAGGTGGCGTCAGTATATTTAAAAGGATTGAAGGCCAAAGGCGTTGACACGCTAATACTCGGATGCACGCATTATCCTCTTCTAAAAGATGTTATAAAGAAGTTCATGGGTAGTGAAGTTTCGCTGGTCGACTCCGGTGGTGAGGTCGCGAAAGAAGCCATGTCCGTACTCGATGCCGGCGGACTATTGAATGAAAATCCCGGCAGGAAGAAACATAAATTTTTTGTCAGCGATGAACCCGGCCCTTTTATACGGTTAAGCGAACGCTTCTTAAAGAGAGAGATGAAGTGCGTAAGGAGGGCAACGTAGGTGGAAAATGTATGAGATAAAAGTTAAATCAGGTTTCAGCGCGGCGCATAACTTAAGGAACTACCGCGGCAAGTGCGAGAATCTGCACGGACATAACTGGAATATCGAGGCGTTATTCGCCTACAAGGAGCTCTCTAAGGCCGGCATGGCGGTGGACTTCAAAGAGGCTAAAAGGATCTTAGAGTCCGTGCTCGAAAAGTTCGACCATTCTTACTTGAACGAGACGGGCGCCTTTAAGAGGTTGAATCCGACCTCCGAGAATATGGCCAAATTAATTTACGACGGAATAAAGAAGGTCAACAGATATATAGCTTCCGTCTCCGTATGGGAGAATGAAAATTCCTGCGCGACATACCGCGCGTCATTGCGAGGGCGAAGCCCGAAGCAATCTACTAAATTTTCTACGAAAATTTAGTGCCTACTAACTGGCTATAGCCTTGCGGGCTAAAAATATATGAAATCAAAAGCGGTAGTCTTACTATCCGGCGGCCTCGATTCGGCGGTAGCCTTATACATAGCGAAGGAAAAAGGATACGATTGCCACTGTCTCGTGTTCGACTACGGACAGCGGCATAAAAAAGAGATCGACAGCTCGAGGCTTATAGCAAGAAGAGCCGGCGCTAAGCTGCATATAGTGAAGCTCGGGCTACCATGGAAAGGTTCGAGCCTTCTTGACAAAAAGCGAAAATTGCCGTTTGACCGGACGATCGAGGATATAAAAAACAAGATACCTTCTACGTATGTCCCGTCGAGAAATACGATATTTTTAAGCATGGCGAGCTCTTTGGCGGAAGCGATAGGGGCCCGGGCGATATTCATAGGCGCGCATTACGAAGATTCGAGCGGCTATCCGGATTGCCGCAAAGATTATCTGGAGGCTTTCCGTAAGGTCATGAAGCTTGGCACAAAGGCAGGGATGGATAATGCCCTAACCCTGGAGTTTCCGCTGATCAATAAGGGTAAGCCCGGGATCATAAGGACAGGGCAGAGATTGGGAGTTCCATTTGAGCTTACATCGTCGTGTTATAACGGCGGAAAATTTCAGTGCCGCAGATGCGATTCGTGCATATTAAGGGCAAAGGGTTTTAAGGAAGCCGGGATAAAGGATCCATCGATCAAATGAACCCCGCCCCTTTGGCAAAATGCCGTATGTGGTGAGTTTAAATAAAATGGGTAAACAAACAAAATGATATAGGCAGAACAAAAACTAATCTGCCAAAGGAGCGGGGTGAATGCGCTAAAGGCCCAGATCACGGAAATATTTTCATCGGTGCAAGGGGAAGGGATATTCGTCGGCGCGCGCCAGATATTTGTCCGTTTTAAGAGATGCAACATGGCATGCGAATTCTGCGATACGCCTAATGAGGGTACAGCGAAGGAATATTCATCAACAGTCCTGATGTACGAGATTAAGGCGCTCGATGGATCGAACGGGCCGCACCATTCGGTATCACTAACGGGAGGCGAACCGCTCGTCTATGCGGAATTTTTAAAGTCAACGCTGCCTCTCTTAAAGAAGGCGGGCTTTAAATCCTATCTCGAGACGAACGGGACGCTGCCGGACTCTCTTGAGAGCGTGATAGACTTTATCGATATAGTGGCGATGGATTTCAAGCTTCCGTCTTCCACGGGAGGCAGGGCATATTGGAAGGAGCATCTGGAGTTTTTAAAGATAGCTGCGCGTAAAAAAGTCTTTGTGAAATCGGTCGTAACCACGGATACAAAAAAAGAGGACATAGAAAAAGCGGTCAGGCTTATAAGGACGGTAAATAAGAAGATACCATTTATAATGCAGCCGGCCACACCGGTTAAGGACTTTGACAAAAGGCCGGGCGAGAACCGCCTTCTGGAGTTTTTGGATATCGCGCTAAAAGAGAAGATCGAGAATTCGCGCGTCATACCGCAGGTGCATAAAATACTGGGAGTGAAATGACCGGATCATCGTATGAAGGATTACAGAGCGCGATAAAGAAACTGAAGTCCCCTAAGATAGAGGTGTGGAAGAATCAGTACCCGGACAGGGACTACATCATAACGATAGATGTACCGGAGTTTACATGTATATGCCCTAAGACGGGGCTACCCGATTTTGCCCTGATAACCATACGTTATACGCCGGACGAATCCTGCATAGAGCTCAAGAGCCTGAAATATTACGAAATATTCTTCCGGGATGTGGGCATATTTCACGAGAATGTCGTGAATAAATTTCTCGACGATCTGGTGAGGGCGTGCAAGCCGAGGTGGATGGAGATCACCGGCGAATTCAACGCCCGCGGCGGTATAAAGACGACCGTACGCGCTGAGTATAATAAAAAGGACGTCATTGATGGGGTCTGACCCAACGCGTCTATTAAGCGTTGGATGGGTCTGACCCCTTAGGTGCTTAAGATAATCAAATTATGCGTGAGATAAATGTATCTAAAATAAGAGAAGCGGTAACCGAACTTTGCCTGAAAGCGAATTTTGAATTACGCAAAGACATATTAAAGGCGCTCAGGTCCGCTTTAAGCAAAGAGACCGCGCCCAGGGCCAAAAATCTGCTCAAGGCGCTGGTAGAGAATGCGGTGCTGGCGAAAAAGAAATGTATAGCGATATGTCAGGACACGGGATTTGTTTCCGTATATATTGAGCTCGGGAGTTCAGTCATGTTGTCCGGAGGCGATCTGACAGAAGCGGTAAATAACGGCGTAGAAGACGCCTACAGAAAAGGCTATTTAAGAAAGTCCGTTGTCGGCAGCCCTTTCATAAGAAAGAATACAAATACTAATACACCGTCCGTTATTCACGTCGATATAGTAGAAGGCGAAAGGATAAAGATAACGGTATCTCCCAAAGGTTTTGGAAGTGAGAATAAGAGTTCGATAAAGATGTTCAGGCCCACCGCCTCGTGGGACCAGATGAAAGATTTTATCCTTGATGTTGTAAAAAAGTCCGGGCCGGACGCATGTCCGCCATTGATACTGGGGATAGCGATCGGCGGGACATTTGATCATGCGGCATATCTTGCAAAGAAGGCTTTATTGAGGCCGATAGATAAGAAGAATCCGAAACGCCATATAAGTATCCTTGAGAAAGAGATATTTAAATCAGCGAATGCTTTAAAGATCGGGCCTATGGGCTTGGGCGGTAAGACGACCGTGATTGGAGTAAATATCGAGGAATTCCCCACGCACATAGCCGGTTTACCGGTCGCTGTCAGCGTCAGCTGTCATGCTACAAGAAGCGCTGAAAGGACTATATAGAGTCGTCATTGCGAGCCCTGTACCACTCGCTTCGCTCGGGTACAGGGCGAAGCAATCTCAAAAAATATTTAAAACAAAATGATAAAAATATCAACTCCGCTAACCGCAGAGACCAGAAGTAAGTTGAAAGTCGGCGATGAGGTGCTATTGACCGGCACCATCTTGACGGCTCGCGATGCCGCCCATAAAAGATTGTGCGATACCCTGAAAAAAGGCAGGCCGCTGCCGCTCAATTTGAAGGACGCCATCATCTATTATTGCGGCCCGACCCCGGCGCGGCCCGGGAGAGCGATAGGTTCCTGCGGTCCGACGACCAGCTCGAGGATGGATCTTTTTACTCCCGCGCTGATATCGCTGGGCCTCGGCGGAATGATCGGGAAGGGTGACAGGTCGGACGAGGTCAGGTCCGCTATAAAGAGGCATAAATGCGTATATTTTTTGGCGACCGGCGGCATAGGTGCATTATTATCAACCAAGGTAAAGTCGGCCAAAGTCATTCTGTATAATG
>JAPLMG010000305.1 GCA_026387165.1 Candidatus Omnitrophota bacterium | reverse complement strand
CAGTGCCAATATTTATATTCTAAAATCCAAATATAATGCGGCGCATAGGTGTACATTCTGCTTCGCCCTTTCACATGTAATAGCCGGTAGGGCTTCGCAGGAATCAATATGAGAAGAATCGGAGTTCATGTTTCTGTAGCCGGGAAGATTTGGGAGTCGCTCGAGAGGGCGAAGGCCCTTGGATGCAACACCATGCAGATATTCAGCCGCAATCCCAGAAGCTGGCAGGCGGCGGAGTTTGACCCATCCGATATAGAAAATTTCAGGAGACTGAAGAAAGAATATGATATCGCTCCCGTGGCGGTGCATATACCTTATATAATAAATCTCGCCACGCCGATCGACGGCCTTTACAAGAAGTCGATAATAGCGTATATAGAGGACATCGCGAGAGCCGACGTTCTGGGCGCGGAATATGTTGTTACGCATCTCGGAAGCCATGTCGGCACCGGCGAAGATAAGGGGATAAGAAGATTTAGCGTTGCCCTAAACCAGATCATCAATAAGGCCGGTATTAAGACGATAATACTTTTGGAGAATACGGCCGGTTCCGGCTCATGCATAGGGTACAGATTCGAGCATATCAAGCGCATCATTAATGCTCTCGATCATCCCGAAAGAGTGGGTGTTTGCCTCGACACGGCCCACACATTTGAATCCGGCTATGATATAAAGACGAAGGCGGGGCTTGAAAAGACATTAAAAGAGTTCGATAAGTTGATAGGCCTTGACAAGATAAGGGTGGTCCATTTTAATGATAGTCTTTCAACTGTCGGCTCTCATGTGGACAGGCACCAGCATATAGGGAAGGGCAATATCGGCCTGGCGGCTATGAAGCGCATCATAAATCACCCGGGGCTGAGAGGCGCGGCATTCATAATGGAGACGCCGAAAAAGACGGATAAGGATGATAGGCGAAATATTAAAATAGCATATGGTTTGTTGCGTTCATAGCGTTTGTTGCGTTTATTGGGCTAACTCAATAAACACAACAAGCTCAACAAACCCAATAAACTTTTAAAGGTAATCTATGGAGAGCGAGAAGTTATATCCATTCGACAGGATCGAACCGAAGTGGCAGAAGTTCTGGCGCGACAAAGGCCTCTTCAAAGCGGATACCGCTAACTACAAAGATAAATACTACTGCCTGATGATGTTCCCGTATCCGTCGGCGGCTCTTCACGTAGGGCACGGCAGGAACTATATTATCGGCGACGTCGTGGCGCGTTATAAGATGATGCGCGGATTCAATGTGCTCGCTCCCATGGGCTTTGACGCATTCGGCCTCCCGGCCGAGAATGCCGCCATAAAAGGAGGCATCCATCCGCAAGTGTCAACGCTGAACAATATAAAGACGATGAAGCGTCAGCTGGACCAGTGGGGCGTTGAATACGATTGGGATAGAGTTGTCGTATCGTGCGAGCCTGCCTATTACAAATGGACCCAATGGATATTCACTAAACTTTATGAAGAGGGCCTTGCCTACAAGAAGAAAGCATTTGTCAACTGGTGCCCTTCCTGTAAAACGGTCCTCGCGAATGAACAGGTGGTAAACGGTACATGCGAAAGGTGCGACTCCGATGTTCTACAGAAAGATCTCGAGCAGTGGTTCTTTAAGATAACGCATTACGCCGAAAGATTATTAAGGGACCTGGAAAAATTAGAGAACTGGCCCGAACGCGTTAAGGCTATGCAGAAGAACTGGATAGGCAGGAGCGAGGGCGTCGAGATAGACTTCGAGATCGAGGGCCTGCCGGATACATTAAAATGCTACACCACGAGAATTGACACTATTTACGGCGCTACATTCATAGCATTAGCTCCGGAACATCCCTTAGTTGAAAAATTAATATCCGGGTCGCAGGATGAAAAGAATTCGCTCAAAGCCATACAGAAGATGCGCGCCGAGAGCAGGATCTCCAGGGCGGACGCCGAGGTAGCTAAGGAGGGCGTCTTCACCGGCAGATTTGTAATAAACCCCGTAAATCAGGAAAAGATCCCGATATGGGTAGCTAATTATATCCTCATGGAGTACGGCACCGGCGCCATAATGGCGGTCCCCGCCCATGACCAGAGAGATTTTGAATTCGCGAAATTCTATAAATTGCCGATAAGGGTCGTCATAGACCTTTCGACAAAAGCTCAGGGTCGATCCCGAGCCTGTCGAGGGATAGATGACCCCGGGAGCCCGCTCGACGCCGGTACGATGAAAGAGGCGCATATAGGTGAAGGCGTGATGGCGAATTCCGGCCAATTTAACGGAATGAAATCTGAAGCTGCCGTAGAAAAAATAGCCGATTATTTTGAAGAGAAGAGAATGGGGAAGAGGTCCGTCCAGTATAAGCTGAGAGACTGGCTCATCTCGCGCCAAAGATATTGGGGAGCTCCCATACCGATAGTATATTGTCTCGGCGCTTGCGGCACCGTCGCCGTGCCCGAAAAAGAGCTCCCCGTTCTTCTGCCTGAGAATGTTGAATTCAGGCCTACGGGGGAGTCGCCGTTGAAATTTTCAGACGACTTCGTAAATACGAAATGTCCGAAATGCGGCGGCCCGGCTAAGAGAGAGACCGACACCATGGATACCTTCGTCGATTCCAGCTGGTACTATCTCAGATATATAACACCGAGGCTTTTGGACAAACCTTTCGATACGGAGCTTGTAAATAGATGGCTTCCGGTGGACCAGTACATCGGCGGCGTGGAGCACGCGATACTGCACTTATTGTATTCTAGGTTCATAACGAAGTTCTTATTCGATATAAAGATGACCGGGTTTGACGAGCCTTTCAGGAATCTCTTCACGCAGGGCATGATAATAAAGGACGGCGCGAAGATGTCGAAGTCCAAGGGCAACGTCGTCAGTC
>JAPLMG010000105.1 GCA_026387165.1 Candidatus Omnitrophota bacterium | reverse complement strand
TTGGCTTATCTATGCATTGGGATCGGCGGTATTTGCAGGACTTACAGCTGTACTCGCGAAGGTAGGCGTAGCTGGGCTACCTTCCAACACCGCAACTCTAATAAGAACGGTCGTTATAACGATCTTCTTGATACCCCTTGTCATAATTCGGCGGGAGTGGATCAATCCGTTTACGCTAAATTCGAAAAGTCTGATTTTTCTTATTTTATCCGGCATCGCGACCGGACTTTCTTGGATTTGTTATTTCCGAGCTTTACAAATCGGTTCGGCATCTGTTGTCGCGCCGGTTGATAAGTTGAGCTTATTATTTGCGGTAGTGCTTGCTGTTGTATTTTTAGGTGAACGACTGAGTATTTACCAGTGGGGCGGAGTTATGCTTATGAGCTTCGGGGTACTAATGATCGCGTTCAAATGAGATACTATTGTACCTGTATATTCATATTTTTCCTGACTTTCTCAATTCTACCTTGTTTTGCTCAAGATGTTAAACCAATGCAAGAATTTACCAGTAATGACCACATACTGATTCTCGCCCCTCATCCGGATGACGAAGTAATGGCTGCCGGCGGTGTCATCCAAAAAGCACTGAAAGCAAAGGCTAAGATAAAAATACTATTCTTAACTAATGGTGACCATAATGAGCCTGCCTTTATAGTCTACGAAAAAAGGGTGACAATACGAAAAGGCGAATTCATACATATGGGACAGGTAAGAAGAAAAGAATCGCTCGAGGCGCTGAAGATATTGGGGCTTACAGATAAAGATTGCGTATTCTTAGGCTATCCTGATTTTGGCACGATGGAAATACTGCTCAAATATTGGGGTGATATTAGACCATTTAAATATATGCTGACACGAATATCCAAAGTGCCTTATTCAAACTGTTTATCACCCGGAGCGCCTTATGTTGGCGAAAGTATTCTGAATGATATCGAGAAAGTCATAAGAGGTTTTAAACCATCAAAAGTATTTGTATCTAGCCCTATTGACACCAATAGAGACCACCGCTCGTTTTACCTATTTTTGCAAATAGCGCTATGGGATCTGGAGGGTGAGATAAAAAATCCGGACATCTTTCCGTACCTTGTTCACATAAAAGGATGGCCGGAACCAAGGGGGTATCATCCGGACCTGGAACTGCTCCCCCCCGATATGCTGAAAAACGGTAAAATATCATGGTCGAGGCTTGAATTGACGGATGGGGAAGTAAGGATGAAGCACGACGCAATGGAGTGTTATAAAAGTGAGAATGAATATAATCCGACCTATCTGTCCACTTTTGCCAGAAAGAACGAACTTACCGGCAATTACCCGGTTATTAAACTGTCAAAGAAGAACGCATGGAGCAACGCAGGGACAACCCTGGCATACGCACGTAAAAGCGATGATTTATTTATAAGGTTGGCGCTAAAAAATAAACGGGATAAAGACCTGGGCATATCTATTTTTCTACTGGGGTATCGAAAAGATTTGAAATTTTCCAAAATGCCGAAGCTGGCTATCAATATAGGGCTTAATAATCTAGTCGTTAAAGACAAAAAACAAAGGATAAACGGCGGGAAAGCCCAATTAACCGAGGAGGGTAATATGTTAATCCTAAAGATCCCTTTGTCTCTATTAAACGATCCTGTTTATATTTTGGCCTGCGCAAAGGCAGGAACCATTGTGCTGCCGTTTGAGGATACGGCGTGGCGGATTATTCAATTTGAATGAGGCAAGAGGAGCCCCCCGGTTTATCCGGGGGGCTTCTTACCACATCCTTATCAATAATCGTACAACTCGTATGCCGCGTCTTCGTACCCGTCGCGATAGCCCCGGTTGTAACCGTTTACGAAACCTGTCTTATAGACGCGCCTATAAGCGGTGTTCGGTCGCATTCTCCTTACCGGTGTTGCCACTGCCGCCGGTCGAACGGCTCTTGCATAAGTAACCGTGCCAACCCTTTCCCCGGTCAACATATCAAGAAGCGCTCCGCCCACTACGGTTATGCCGGCGCCCGCGAGCGCGCTCTGCCACACACGATCGCCTTTTCCGCCCGACATCGCCGACGCGACCGCTCCCGTCCCGGCGCCCAAAAGGCCCTGCCTCAGCACTGCTACACTATCGGCATATGCCGTAGAGCAAAGCATAGCCGATACCAAGCATGCAATAACCAATATTGATAAATATTTCATTATTGTCGCTCCTTTCCGCCGCGCTTCTTATTTCCATTCCGCATTCTCTTCTCTTTCATCGACTGGAGCTTCGCGAACTGCTCCGGGCTGAGGATCCCCTTCACGGCGAATATCCCATCCACTCGCTTATCCGCCATATCGGACTGCAGCTTCTTTATCTCGGCCAGTATAGGATCCACCTGCTGCCTTGTTATATCGGGCTTGGCAACGGCATCCTGGAGCTCGCGCCTCTTCTCTTTTAGCGCGTTGCGCAGTGTCTCCATTACTTTGCGATGAGCCGTCTTTGCCTGTTCAAGGCGATTCTGCTGATCCGCGCTAAGATTCAATTCGCGCGCGATAGCGTCTTTTGCTTTGAGGCCCTTACCACGCTGTTCTGAGGTACCGCATTCTGTCCCGGCGAACGCGTTTCCGGCAACGACCGCCGCAACAACGATAACTGCCACAACTGTATTAATATTTGTTTTCATATTTCTCACCTCTTTTCCGACTACTTAGACACCGCCGCTTATTGAAAAGTTCCCTACAAAAAAAACATTTCGGCCGGTGTCCCAAGATCGTATTCCGATCCGTCCTCTTCGTCACTGCCATAGGATATCGCAGCGATATCGTCCTGCTGAATAGCTGCCTCCAGATAATCTTTATGAGGCATAAGCCGCATCGTGGCCAGGACAAAGAGCAATAGCACCGCCGCACCGGCCATTACGATAGCTGGCTTTAAATGCGAAAGATGGTATCGCGCATATTCAAGTGCAATTTCCGGGAAATAGCGTCTTACAGGCGCGGCGCTTATTTCGTCACGGATCTTACGCCATACCTCGGAAGGCGCCTCTTGTCGCGGAACAGCTCTGAATAATTTACCGGCGGCCTTCAAATCTTGCGCGAGAGCATGGCAGCCTGGGCATGATCTAATATGCAGCTCTATCTCTTCCAGAGCGCGGCCCTTGAGATTTCCATCGATATAATCGGTGAGAATTAGTTTCTCCGCTCTTTTACAGTTCATAACGAATCCCCTCCTTTCGGCAATAAGCGATAAGAGCTTCTCGAGCTCTTTTGAGCCGGGAGCGCACCGTATTTAAAGGTATCTTCAGTATCCCAGCCATCTCTTTATAATCAAAACCCTCGATCTCGCGAAGCATGATACAAGAACGGTGCTCCGGGCTTATATTGTCCAATAGCGCCGCAATACGCGCCGCAACATCTCCTTGTCGGATTTCATTTTGCCGCATGTCAGGCGTCTCCTGCCGCGTATCCTTTAAATCATCATACTGCAGGGAAACCGCTCCCTGCCGCGCGCGCTTGCGGTAGATATTAATCGCCGTATTCATAGCGATCCTGTATAGCCATGTATTGAACGACGAACCAAAACGAAAATTTCTCAGGCTGCGGAATACCTTGACGAAGACATCCTGTGTCGCCTCTTCGGCGTCCTGGCAGTTCCGTGTAACGCCGAACGCAAGGGTATATACGGTCGAGGAGCATTGCTTATAGATCTCCTCAAACGCGGCGATATTGCCGCCCGCGGCCATTACTATAGTATCTTTCTCTATCTCTCGCATATGGATGCCTCGTCACACTATTAGACAACGGATTGGTTGAAAAAGTTCCCTTGCCTGCCCTGTACCGATATGGTACAGGGCAGGCAAGGCCCTTTCGGGTTATTATAGCACGTTTGAAAGTCGTATGGCGAGCCCTGTATGGCCAAAGAGGCCCCCTTGCCTTGACAAACGCATAAATATGTGATATCATCTTATACACACATTTCATACTAATAAGAAAGGGAGGATTTATATGAACGGATTTTTTAAGGGCAAGGTTTATGGCACAGCCATGGTGGGCGGAAGGGGCCAGCTTGTCATCCCCGCGAGCTTAAGGAAGGATCTGAGTATAAAGGCCGGGGACAGGCTCATGATCTTCGCCAAGATCGACAGGAAGATGATAAGCATCATGAGGGAGAAGGATTTCAGCAACTTCCTGCAGAAGGCCTCAAAGATAATATCGAAATTAGAAAACAAGGTATCCAAAGAAGACTAAATCGTGATCATGAAATACGCGAAGATCTTATTGATTATCTTGTCCTCATCGGCCATTTTACTAAGTGACGTGTCGGCAGAAGAGACTCTTCTGTGGCAGAATTGCGTTAAAGAAGCAAAGTCGAGCCATCCGGATCTCATTGCCGCGCTGGAAAAGATAAAGCAGGCCAAGGCCACTAAGGAGATAACGAGAAGCGCATATCTGACTCAACTTAATTTTGACGCCAGCGAGGTCACGTCGAAGACCGCCACCTTCAGCGCCTCAGGCTCATCCATAGGGATATCATCTCCCGCGACCAGCCCGAAAAATAGCAACAGATCCACAACATACCAGTTCGAAGCGAGCGCCGAGCAGCTATTGTTTGATGGCTTCAAGACTTCATTTGACCTTTCTTCCAATGAAAGGAGCATAACGGCGTCGAAATATAATTATGATGTGACCTCCTCCAACATAAGGCTGCGGCTAAGAACGGCCTATGTAAACCTGTTAAGCGCCCAGGAATATTTTCTGGTGGCGCAGGATATAGAAGCGCGCCGCAAACAGACTCTGGAGCTCGTAAAATTGCGGTATGAGGGAGGCAGGGAGCACAAAGGCTCGCTGATGACCTCCGAAGCAAATCTGATCCAGGCCATTTATGATGTTGCTCAGGCGTCAAGGAGCATATATTTATATCAAAGGCAGCTCACTAAAGAACTGGGCCGGTCAAAATTCAGCCTCATGATGGCCACGGGGGAGCTTGAGGTTAAGGATCAGGCCCGGATGCTTCCAAATTTTGAAAACATAACAGAAACTAATCCGCTGCTGCAGCAGCTCGTAGCGCAAAAAGAGGCGGCGCAATTTGGATTGAAAGCGGCATATGCGAACTTTTTCCCTCAAGTATACGCTAACGGCAGCGCCGGTAATACCGATAAGCGGTGGTTTCCGGATAAAAACGAATATTCAATCGGAACGAGCATAACCTTTCCCGTATTTGATGGCGGTAACAGGATCGCTACGGCTCAAAAAGCGAAAGGCGCGCTGGGGCAATCCCAGGCGGATGAAAGATCCGGCAGAGACAGCGTTATTTTTACACTGGCAAGCACGTGGACACAGCTGCAGGATGCGATAGATAACGTGGAAGTGCAAAGGAAGGCGCTGGAGGCGGCTCAGGAGCGCGCCAAGATATCGGCCGCGGAATATGCGATAGGCCTTCTTCTATATGATAATTGGATAATAATAGAGGACAATCTGGTTTCGGCAAAAAAGTCTTATATAAGCGCTCAGAATGCCAGCTTAGTTAATGAGGCGAATTGGATACAGGCAAAAGGAGGAACCTTAGACTATGATCAGGAATAAGATATGGAAGATATTAGCCGTTTTGGTCCTTATAGCCGCGATTACGGTGCTCGTGATAAAAATACAGCGTAAACCGGTTAAAGAAATTTTCAAAGAGATAAGCCCGGTTATCGGAAGCATCCAGTCCGTGATAAATTCTACCGCCATAGTTCAACCGGATAATAGATTAGAGATAAAACCTCCGATCAACGGCCGCATAGATAAGATGCTGGTCAGGGAAGGCGACGTCGTGAAGGAAGGCCAGATAGTTGCATGGATGAGCTCTACGGAAAGGGCTGCCCTCCTCGATGCGGCGCGCGCCCAGGGGGCCGATGCTATGAAATATTGGGAAGAAGTATACAAGCCGACTCCTTTAATATCGCCCATAGCCGGAGAGGTGATAGTGAGCACGAAGGAGCCCGGACAGACAGTTACCGCGGCGGACATAGTTATTGTCTTATCGGATCACCTGATAGCGCAGGCCCAGGTGGATGAGACAGATATAGGCAAGGTTAAGGCGCTCCAGGAAGCCGTTGTTACTCTTGACGCCTATCCGCAGATAAAGGTGAAAGGTAAGGTCGATCATATATTTTATGAATCCAAATTAGTGAATAACGTGAATATCTATCAGGTCGATATCGTCCTGGAGACCGTGCCCGCGGTATTTCGTTCCGGCATGACCGCAACGATCAATATAATCGAAAATACAAAAGATAACATTTTGCTTATACCGCTTGAGGCGGTAAAGTATAATAAGGCCGGAGCTTATGTGCTTCTGAGCGCGGCTCCGGGCCAGATGCCCGTAGAGCGAAATATCGAGACCGGCATCTCTGATGAAAAAAATACGGAAGTATTATCGGGGTTGTCGGAATCGGATAAAGTCTTAATATCAGGCGCAAAATATGTGCCGGTCCAGGCGCCCAAACAGGGCAGTAACCCCTTAATGCCCAGACGAGGCGGCAGGTAATAGCTGTATGATAGAGTTAAAAAGCATAACCAAGACATATAAGACGGGCAGGGTCGGTGTTGCGGCCCTGCAGGGCGTATCTTTAGAGATAGGTACAGGAGAATTTGTCGCGATAATGGGGCCGTCCGGTTCCGGCAAATCGACGCTCCTGCATCTTCTGGGCTTATTAGACAGGCCGGATTCAGGACAATATTATCTTATCGGCAAGGATGTGACGAGCCTTTCTAACGGGCAGCTCGCTCTTTTAAGGAATAATATGATGGGTTTTGTATTTCAGCAGTTTCATCTGCTCCCGCGGTTAAGTTCTTTGGAAAATGCGGAACTTCCGCTGATATATGCCGGTAAGCGCCACCTGAAAGAGAAGGCCGTAGAGAGCTTAAATAATGTAGGCCTGTCTCAAAGGATGAAACACAGGCCCAACGAACTTTCCGGAGGCGAACAGCAGCGTGTCGCCATAGCAAGGGCGCTCGTTAACGATCCGCCGCTGATCCTGGCTGACGAGCCCACAGGGAACCTTGATACTAAAAGCCAGGATGAGATAATGGCTATATTGGAAAAACTTAATCGCTCCGGCAAAACCATTATAATGGTAACCCATGAGGCCGAGGTCGCCGCGCATGCCAAGCGTATAATTCGCATGAGGGACGGCAGCATTGTTTCCGATGAGGAAAATAAGAATTTTAAAAAAGATATCCTGCCGGATCCGATAAATAGATCGATAAATGATATCCTGCACGGGGAAAGCTCCAAGATAAAACGCGCCGAATTTATTGACCACTTCAGGCAGGCCTTCTGGTCCATCGTGTCGCATAAGATGCGCTCGATGCTTTCCATGCTGGGTATCTTAATAGGTGTAGCCGCCGTGATCGCCATGTTGGCGTTAGGCCAGGGTGCCAAGGAATCAATATCAAAGACGATAGAATCGCTGGGTTCCAACCTTTTAACCGTGCGGCCCGGCTCGCACCGGCTTCACGGCGTAGCATTGGAAGCCGGAGCGGTTACCCGTTTTACCTTGCAGGACGTGGACGCTATGGCAAAGGTGCCGGGAGTAAAAAGAGTTTCTCCGTCCATAACGGGACGCGGCCAGGTGGTATATTCCAATAAGAACTGGAATACTCAGGTACAGGGCACCGGCGAAAGTTTCGCCCAGATGAGGGCGTCGGTCCCCGCAATAGGCAGGTTCTTTACTGATGATGAGTCAAGGATGCGCGCCAGGGTAGCTGTGATCGGCGCGACCGTGGTAAAACAGGTATTCGGCGACGCCAATCCGTTAGACGCCATGGTTAAAATAAACCGTATCAGTTTCCAAATCGTAGGTATTCTGCCCACAAAGGGCACCACCATGTGGCATGATCAGGATGATATTGTCGTGATCCCTATAACTACGGCAATGTACCGTCTTCTCGGGAAACAATATGTCGATTCCATCGATGTCGAAGTGAGCGATCCCTCGCTGATGGAGGAGGTCCAGAATTCGATAAAAGAACTGATAATAAAACGCCATAAACTCACTAACAAGGAAAGCGAGGATGCATTTGAGATACGAAACATGGCGGATATTCAGCAAACGATGATACAGACTACGCAAACAATGACAATGTTGCTAGGTTCGATTGCCACCATCTCTTTGCTTGTAGGAGGCATAGGCATAATGAATATCATGCTTGTATCAGTTACGGAACGGACAAGAGAGATCGGCCTCAGAAAAGCGATAGGCGCCAGAGAATCCGATATAATGCTGCAATTCATCATAGAATCGATAGTGATGACCTTTACAGGCGGAGCATTGGGGGTTCTTTTCGGTTCAGGCATAGCGCTGCTGCTTGCCGTTATAGCAGGATGGACGGTAAAAGTATCTCTTTCTTCTGTAATCCTCGCGACAACATTTTCTATTTTTGTAGGCCTCGTCTTTGGTTTGTGGCCCGCGCGCCAGGCCTCAAAGCTTGATCCGATCGAAGCGCTAAGGTATGAATGATAAATTCACGGATCCGGAAAAGCCGCAAGCCGGATAAGAATATGGAGCTGTTTGTAGTTGATAGACGCCCGGACAGGGCGTATAATCTAACCTTGCGGGGCATCCCATCGCAGGATGGCGCCAAAAACGGGAATAGGGTGATGAAAATATGAAAAAAATGCTCTTAGCGCTGTCAATCTCGATGCTTCTCGGCTATATTTTTTTTGCCGGTGAAGCATCAACAGCACCGAGCGATCTCCAGACTGTCAGGGGTACAGTTGAATCTATATCGATCGGCAGTGACCCGCTGGCAGGAAATAAGTCAGAAATTGTTATTATAGACGGACAAGGGCAACAAATGCGATTTACGATAAGAACCGGTATCGGCGTTACTATTTCAGGAAGAGAAAAATTAACCTCTTTAAAGAACCTAAGCGCCGGCGATATCGTCATCATGGACTACATAAAGAATCGGGACGGCACCAATAAGGCTATGACCATCGAGATATATAACTATCATAGAAGATAGGTCATTCACCTGCCGGGACGGCGGTTTAAATAGTAAAACAACCGGAAGGAGAGATGAGATGATAAGAGCAATTGCCATAGCTATACTGTTGTTGTTCGCCTCTTCTGTATCTTTTGCCGATAACGCGGAAAGCCCGGACCAGAATGGCGGTAGATTTCAATTGTGCTCTGTGAAGATCGATAATGTTGATACGTCCGTACTCCTTGATACAAGGACAGGCAAGATGTGGGTATACAGGCTCGATACGGCCACCGGCAGAAACAATTTTGTAGGCCTGACGGTAGAGGGCGTAGCCTATAGCAGAAAAGACGCGGAGGAGATAGATAAGCAAATACATCAGTGGCATGTAGACGGCATACTTGATAAGAATGTGAAAAATTTCAGGCAGATGATGATCGGCGAGTGGTCGTATTATCTCGATGCCTTCGAGGCTAAAAGAATTAATGATGAGGCTAAGGCCGCGTTAAAGCAGTGAGAATCCCCACCGATGAATATTTTGCTTGTCACCATATAACAGTTTCTGATATCATCATTATCATGCCCCGGGTTTCGTACAGTTTAAAGGGCGCGATCCAACTATGCAAAAAAGAAGATTCACCGCGATAGCCGGAATAACCGCCGTTCTACTGATATCCCTTTTGTGGACATCTTGTGCTTATGCCGGGGAGTGGAAAGGGCCTTTTGAAGTATGGATCGAGCTCTATATGGAGTATACGGAATCAACTAATTATTACAAGCCCGCTACGAGCGAAATTAAAGTTACTCCTATCATGCGTCTGCATCCCTTCAAATTGGTCATAAAGAATATTTCAAAAGATACCCAGCAGCTCAGCATTGACGCCAAACAGGGGTCGCAAGATTATATATCCTTTGAGATCACCGACGAGAACAACAATAGCAGTGTCGTTACGAAGAAGGTCGACACGAGCAAATCGCAAATGCCCACTTATATATATATCGCTCCGGGTAATCGTAAAGAGTTTGAGATATTCTTGAGTCCTGCGGACTGGGAAAACGCCGGATCGCTCGTGAATAAGGGGGCGCGCAGGCTCCATGCCCGCGCCGTATATAAGTCCGGATCCAAAAAGTTCTGCTCCGATTATTATGACTTTATTATCGAAGAATGAGGAGACGGGCCCTCGTCAGGATCAATTTTCTATGAACTTAAAAATTGCAATAATAGCCATAATCTCCGCGCTTATCTGCCTGCCGGCAAATCCTGTTAATGCCGCCCCGGAAGATATCGAAAAAGGGTTCAAAGGTTCCGAGTCTTCCGCTTTCTATGAAAAGGGCAACGATTACCTGAAGAGCGGGCTCTGTGAACTGGCGATAGGGGAATATAATAAAGCCGCGGCGTTGGCGCCCGATTACTATGGGTTATATAATAAACTGGGGTATGCGAACTTTTATTGCGGCAGGTTCGAGGAGGCTTTGAACTATTTCAGAAGATCATTGATCCTCAATCGCGGCAATGTGGATACCATAATAGGCATTGCCAATGTTTACATGGTGCTCGAACAGGAGCCCGAGGCGCGCCACTATTTCGAAAAAGTGGTCGAGATGGACCCGGATAATTCGGCTCCATATATGCCGCTTGCGCTGATATATAACCACAAAAATATGTTTGCTGAATCCAAATCTTTGCTTAAAAAGGTGCTGAATAAGTACCCGAGGTATGACTCGGCGTATTTTTTATTGGCGCGGGATCATGAACTTCTAAACGAGATCGATCCGGCCATAGAGAACTACAAGAAGGTCATAGAATTGGCACCCGGCTATGTAAAGGCATATTTAGGATTAGCCCGTTGTTACATGATCAAGATGAAATATAACAGCGCGTATAATTACGCGAAACTGGCTCAGAAATTCCGCCCCGGTATGAAAGAAGTTGACGACACAATAAGTTCCTTAAAGAAAATTTTAAGAAAGGATAAGATCTCGCGCGAATTGAAGAAGGCGCCGATAAAGAATAAATGAGCAGGTCGTCACGCGCGGTGTCAGAACGCTAAATCTCCAAAGCTTTAAGAGCAAGCCTACCATCAATCCATTGATAATCCGTTGACAAACTGCCTTTATGTGATATTATAGTTATGAACATATGTTCATAACGGAGGTGTCGTCTTGAGGCCCAAGAAGACCAGATGGGTTAAATGCGCTCCGGGTGAGAGGTGTTTTAAGCCGCTCTGTAAACCGCTCAGCAGGCTGAAGGTTGTTTCTTTGACGATTGATGAATTTGAGGCCGTAAGGCTTGCTTCTCTCGAAGGATTAAAGCAGGTAGATGCCGCTAAAAAGATGAAGATATCCCGCCCGACGTTCTCCCGCATCGTCAAAAATGCTCACATGAAGATAGCGGACGCTCTTGTCAATATCAAAGCTATAAGGATAGAAGGCGGGTGCTGCAAAATTACGAAAAAATAGGGCAGGTAAACCTGCCCTACTTTTCATGAAAGGACCGGGCTCATGAAGGAATGGAAGAAGTTTCTTTTGGTAGTCGCGGTATTTTTGGGATGCTTTTATCTGCCGTTAGAGAAACTGCCGTTCAGGGGGCCTGTATTTGAGGCGCTGGCACTAGTGAAGTGGTATGCGGGAGAACACGTGCTTCTTTGTCTCGTTCCGGCATTCTTCATAGCAGGCGCGATATCGGTCTTTGTTAGTCAGGCATCGGTGATGAAATATTTTGGGGGGAAAGCAAATAAATTTCTCTCATATAGCGTTGCCTCTGTTTCCGGGACGATATTAGCGGTCTGCTCATGCACGGTTTTACCCTTATTCTCCGGCATATACAAAAGAGGCGCAGGTTTAGGGCCGGCCATCGCTTTTCTATACTCTGGCCCGGCAATAAATGTTCTGGCGATCATCCTTACGGCCAGGGTTTTGGGATGGCAGCTGGGGCTTGCGCGTGCCATAGGGGCTGTCGTTTTCAGCGTAGTTATAGGGCTTTTGATGCATTTAATATTCTTAAAAGAGGAGAGAGCGCGCCATGCAAACGGCGATTTCGCCATACAGGAGACAAAGGCGAGCCGCCCATTATTTCAGACAGCCATATATTTTCTTTCAATGGTAGTGATCCTGGTA